>CAZPZQ010000179.1:0-7121 GCA_964590745.1 uncultured Mycobacterium sp.
AGGTGGAGAACTTGAATCCCTTTGCGTAGTCGAACTTCTCCATCGCGCGGATCAGGCCCAGGTTGCCTTCCTGGATCAGGTCGAGCAACGGCATGCCCCGACCGGTGTAGCGCTTGGCCAGCGACACAACCAGGCGAAGGTTGGCCTCCAACAGGTGTCGGCGGGCGGCTTCGCCGTCGCGCACGACCGCGGCCAGTTCGCGCTTGCGCTTCTCCCCGAAGCGCTTCCGAGTGTCCAGCAGATGCTGGGCGTACAGCCCGGCTTCGATGCGCTTGGCGAGCTCAACCTCGTCGGCAGCATTGAGCAGGGCGGTCTTGCCGATGCCGTTGAGATAGACGCGCACCAGGTCGGCGGCAGGACTTTGAGCATCCAGATCGCCCTCGACCCGGCTGGTGGTGGCGTTCACTCTTGCCATCGCGGCCTCCCCATCTTCGGCAGGAACTGTCACTTGGTCACAACGCCCAACTCGGTGTGAGAGTTCCCGCCCATCGGCGCGCTCACACCCGTTGAAGTGCCGGAATGCGCCGAAGGACTGAGAATCCGTTAAAAACCCCTGCTGGCCGGCGGTGTATCGGGGCGCGCGGCCTCCGGTCTCGGGCTGTCCGATTCCGCCGTGGTCGGCCTCGGGCTTTCCAACGCGGGCCGTTCTGCGGTCGGAAAAAGCGGGGTGTGCTGGCGTTCGCCGCTGTACCGGCGCGGTTCGCCGGCACGGCGCGGAGGCCGGTCGTTGGCGATCAGGACCGCCATCCACGGCAGCGGGATCGACGCAGCGACAATCAGCAGAGAGATCAAGCCGTTGTGCCAGAGGCCGTAGGCCACCGCAGCAAGGACCAGCGCCGGGATGCGAAACGCCATCAAGGTCAAGTATTTCCGCACTCGCTCGCGGTGCTGCGCCTCGTATGACGGCGCGGCTGCAGTGATGAGCACCGGACGACCGTTCTCATTGAAGTCGTCGAAACCCAGCTCGGGGCCGTGCTTCATGGTTCCACTGTCCCACACCGGGGTGGTGGTGATGCAATGGAGTTTTGTGAGGTTTTCCGGTGGTTTCCGGCTCGCATTGCTGTGGTGGCTTCCCGCATCGTCTGGCTTCTGGGCACAATGTGAGACATGGGCATCCAGACCGACACCATCGAGCGCACCGATGTCGACGAACGCGTCGATGACGGGACCGGCAGCGATACGCCGAGATATTTTCACTACGTCAAGAAAGACAAGATCGCCGAAAGCGCGGTGATGGGCACCCACGTGGTGGCACTGTGCGGCGAGGTGTTCCCGGTGACGCGGTCGGCAAAGCCGGGGTCGCCGGTTTGTCCGGACTGCAAGCGGATCTACGAGAAGCTCAAGAAGGGCTGATCGGCGTGGCGTCGCCGTCGTCGGAACCGGGCTGAGCGCGGGATCGCAGCCAGCGCCGGAGCCGATGGGCGTGGGTGATCGGTGCTGGCCAGTCCTCCTGGATCGCTGCGTTGAGTTCAGCTCCCAGCATGATGGCGAACCCGCCGAAGAAGGCGAACAACAGAAACGCGATGGGTGTGGCCAACGCGCCGTAGGTATAGCCGGTGCTGGTGATCCAGGTGAGATAGACCCGCAGACCCAACGTCGCGATCAAAAACACCACTGTCGCCAGCGCCGCGCCGATGACCAATCGGTGGGACGGCAGCGGACTGGGCAGCGCAACCCGATACAAGATGGTCACCGCCAGCAGCAAGGCGAGAACCAGCGCGGGGTAGTAGCCGAAGTGCAGCAACCTGCCCAGGCTGTCCGGGATGAACTCGGCGATCTTCTGTGGGCCCAAGGACACAAACGGGGCGGCCGCGATCACGAACACCAGCATCACCACGTACAGCAGCAGCGCGAAAAACCGCTGCCGGACCGGGTGACGCAACGGCGTCTGGTCATGGGCTTCGACGACGGAGTCGACGAACGCCGACACTGCCGACGATCCGGCCCACAACGAGATCACGAAACCCAGCGATACCACTTCGCCCCGGGCACCCTTGTCGATGTCGGCGATCGTCGGTTCGATGATCTCGTTCACCACGCTGGGCGAGAAGAAGCTGTGCGCCATGGAAATCAGGCGCTCCTCGACGACGTGCATGGTGTCGGGACCGAACAGCGGGGCGACGTAGGCCAGACTGCCCAGCAGTCCGAGCAGCAGCGGCGGCAGGGACAGCGCCGACCAGAACGCGGCCTGCGCGGATTCGGAGAAGATTGAGTCGTCCCAGCTCTTGGACAGCGTCCGGCGGGTCACTCGCAAAACGTGGTGGCGCGACGGTTTCCGGATCCGATCGAACATAGCCAGTTCAGGATTCCTGACGGACGGTCGTGCTGCCCAGTGTGGGCCGGGAGTTGTGTCCTACGAGTCGAGCGGCGGGCCGGCTTCCAACACCGCGGCCATCTCGACCAGCTTGGCCTCATGCTGGTTGGCGTGATGCTGGCAGAACAATAGCTCGGCGCCGGACGGGAGCACCGCGCGCACACGGGCGGCGGCATTGCATCGATCGCAGCGGTCAGCCCTCGTCAGTTGCGGGCCGGTCAACGTTGCGTTCATAGCTCCTCTTTCTTTCTTCGCGCCGGTTAGGGCGTACCCCTCGACTGTCTCAGACGTTTGGGCTCGTGGGGATGTTCCCCGTGCCGGTGTGTCGTGCCTCACCTGCCGAATTCCGACAAGTCCGGCAGGCTGTATCGGGTGGACTTCGGGAAAGGCATCCTGGTGCACCTGTGCACCGCCCGGTCTTGGTCGCTTGTTCGGCAGCGTGGCGTGCTGCGCCCCGAGCCGACCATCGGATTCATCCACCTGTCCACCCCGGAGCAGGTTCACCTACCCGCCAACCGACTCTACCGGGGCCGCCGCGAACTGGTTCTGCTGAGCGTCGATCCGGGGCGGATCCGGTCGCCGTTGCGCTGGGAACCGGGAACCGACGCCGACGCGCAGGCGATGTTGTTCCCGCACCTGTATGGGCCGCTACCGGCCAGCGCTGTGGTTGACGTCACCGATTATTCGTGTGGTCCCGACGGCACCTTTCCGGCGGTCAACCGGACAGCCGACTCGGCCGGCCCGCGATAGGGCGCGGGTCGTTACTCAGGACATCGATGCCAGGGCGTCACCGAGCGTCGTCGCAGTATCGGTCCCTGCATGTCCACCGGTGGTGGAACCGAGATTCGTCAAAGCGTCGGTGATGTCGTTGAGCACCGATCCCGGGAACTCGACGATCGCCGCGCCGACGTTGTGTAGGCCGGTCTGAATCGCGTTCTCGATCGCCGTCGGATCGCCGCCAAGGATGGCCTCGGAGATGTTATAGAGCGCCGTCTGCGGCGCCATGATCAAGTTTCGAACGTCGACGAACAGTTCGGTGGCCAATCCCGGATGTGCCGGCACGGGTGTCCCGTCCCAGCTGACCAGTGTCCACCCGTCTTCGGGGTTGCCCTTGATTTCAACGACTCCGGCATTGGGCAGGAAGGCATGCTCGTTCGGTTTCGGGCTCGTCACCATGTCGATGCCGCGCTGCACGATGAATGACAGATCGGGATTTTTGACGTGCGTCAGCGCCCAGACGATGATCGACGATTCGTTGTTGAACGCCACATCGGTGATCGCACCGTTGTCGCTGACCACCGGATTAGCCATAGCGTGCTGGTACATCGTGTCGATGGCGTCGGTAAACCTTTGGTTGAAGGCCATCCCGTCGAAGTCCAGCGAGCCCGGTAACGGCACTGACTCCAGACCAAACGCCCACGCGCCCATGGTCGCCGAGTACAGGATGCCACCGAGACTGACCAGCGGGTCGTGCGAGTAAATGCCGCCGCCGATCTCGTCGAGGCCGGGCAGTATCTGCACCTGGTCGCCCATGTGCTCCAGATCGGCAAACGGCGCGGCGGTCTCGGTATCGCGGATACCCTGACCGGAAAAGATGCCGGCAACGTGTGGTCCGAGCTTGTCGAAGAGTTGCTGCCCGACATCGTGGGCTTGTTGCTGCCCCAGCTCACTCAGCGGGGCCGCCGGATATGGCGGCGAGCCGACGAGGAGCTCATCGAAGGGCGGCTGCCTTTGTCCGTGTCGGACAATGTCGATGACAATGTCTTGGGCGTCGCCGGACATGAGTTCGATGTCGAGCACGTCGCCGCCGGGTTGCGGCGCAGCCGGGTTGACGGTGGCAATGCCGACGCCGACAAAGACCGCACTTGTGGTGACCGTCAACCAGCGACGAGCGATTCGCACTTCGATACCTCCTAGTCGTCAGCCCAGCGGCTCAAAACACTGACCCCACGGCATCGCTGAACGCCGCAGCTCCGTCAGTGTCGGTACCGAGGCTTTGCACCGCGCCGAGGATGTCCTGGATCACCGATCCCGGGAACTGGGTTATCGTCGCGCCTACGTCGTCGAGGCCGGTCTGAATTGCGGGCAGGATAGTGGCCGGGTCGCCGCTGATGATGGCCTGCCAAATGTGCCAGAGCGCCGTTTGTGGCGCCACGATCAGATCCCGGAAGTCGACGAACAACTCCGTCGGCAGCCCTGGATTCTGCGGGAAAGGCGTCCCGTCCCAGCTGACCAGTGTCCAGCCATCCTCGGGGTCGCCTCGGACGACAATGTCTCCGGTCGGGGGCAGGATGTTCTCCGGGTTGCCGCTTTGCACCGCTTTGAGCAAGAGCGGCAGCAGGATTGAGAAATCGGGGTTGTTGACGTTCATCATCACCCAGGTGGTGATCGCCTGGTCGGCGGAGAACGCGACGTTTGTGCTCGGCCCGCTCGCGCTGACGGTGTTGTCATAGATGGTTTGGATGGCGTCGTTGAACCGGTCGGTGAACGCCACCCCGTTCGCATCCTTGGAAGCTGGAATCGGCACGAACTCCAGCCCGAAAATCCAGGCAGCCGAAGACAATGCGAACAGGATGCCGCCGGGGCTGGCAATCGGAAGGCCCTGGTAGATGCCGGCGTCGATGCCGTTGAGTCCAGGTAAAACCTGGGTATGCAAGCCGAGCAGGTCGGCCAGCGGTGCGGCGGTCTGCGACATCCGGATCTGCTGCCCGGCGTAGATCCCGGCGTAGGGCCCGTCTTGGGCGAGCAGATCGGCGACGTGGTGCGCCTGTTGGTGACCGGTGTCGGTGAGCGGCGGGCCCGGGACCGTCGCGGTGATGACCGGCTCGGGCCGCGCATCTTGGCCGCTGCGCACCAGGTCCAAGGTGATCTGCTCCGCGCCGGCGGCGAGTTGGATACCCGACAGGGAGATGTCCGGGAGGGGCACTGTCGCCGGGTTACCGGCGACGACGCTGCCGCCGGCGAGTGCGGCTCCGGCACTGATCCGGAGCAAACAGTGTTGGCACGGAAAAAACATGTTCTTCGCTAATCGGCTTCTTGCTTATCGTCGTCGCAGCGTCGTGCTCGGTCAACAGCAAAACGGCTGTGTGTGCCCTTGACCATGCCGGTCCGTCGGTTGGAGAATTTCAGGGCGTGAGCCGCGTTATCGATTCCGACCAGCACCTTTACGAGACCCGCTCGATGTGGGCCGATTACATCGACCCGGCTGCGCGTGACGACGCGCTGGCTCTCGTCGACGACGAACTGGGCTATACCTGGCTGCGCTGGCGCGGCGCCGACCTGGCGCTGGCCGATGTGCACTTACCCGGCAACAACGCATCCTGCGGAGAGCACCGCAACCGGCAACGGGCCGGTGAGCCGCCGTCCTACCGGTACGATGACGCGTTGCCGGCCGCCTACTGGGAACCGGCGGCCAGGCTGGCCTGGCTGGATGAGGCCGGGCTCGACGAGGCGGTAGTCTTTCCGAATTTCGGTCTGCTGTGGGAGCGTCGCCTGTTGTCGTCGCTTCCCGCGCTGACCGCCAACATGGCGGCCTGGAATCGGTGGTGTGCGGAGGTGCAGGCCGAGGGGCGCGGGCGGCTGCATCCAGTGGCACATCTGACCCTGCGAGACCCGGTTTGGCTTGAAGCGCAACTGGGTTCGTTGGCCGCGGCCGGTGTCACACTGGCGATGATTGGTGCCGGCCCGGTGGATGGGCGGCGAATATCGCATCCCGATCATGAGCGGATCTGGTCGGCGTTCGCCGACCACGGTGTCACACCGGTGTTCCATGTCGCCGATCAGGAACGGGTTTTCGCCGATTGCTGGTATCAAGACGACTCCGAGCAGGTTCTGGTGCCGGCGACCGAAGCGGTGTTTTTGTGGGTGCCCCCGGCGTTGGCGCTCAGCGATCTGATCCTGCACGGCGTCTTGGACCGGCACCCACGACTGCGGTTCGGCGTCGTCGAACTCAGCGCCTCATGGGTGCCGCCGTTTCTGATGCTGCTTGACGGCGCGGATGCGTTCACCGCTCTCCTCAACGGCCGGCCGGTGGCGCCGCTGTCCCGGCGGCCCAGTGAGTACTTCCGTGACCAGGTGCGGGTGTCGTCGTTTGCTTACGAGGACCCGAAGCGGCTGATCGAGAGCAGTGCTGACGTCTTCATGTTCTGCAGCGACTACCCGCACTCCGAGGGAACCGCTCACCCGCGCGCCGACTACCGGGGGATGGGTTGCCAGGAGTCGGAGATGCCGGGTCTGTATCACGCCAACGTCGATCTGCTGCTCAAGCAGTAGCGGCCGCGCCGGGACTCAGGTACCGAGGTCCACCGCGCCGACCGCGTCGTTGATCACCGATTCGGGGAACTGGGCTATCGCCGCACCGACCTTGTGCAGGCCGGTGGAAAGCGCGTCTTCGATCGTGGTCGGATCGCCGCCGAGGACGGCCTGGTAGATGTTCCACGCCGCCGTCTGCGGCACCGTCATGAGGTGCCGGAAGTCCAGAAAAAGCTCGCCGCCGTCTCGGTGTCCCGGAGTCCCTGCCCGGAAAAAATCCCGGCGACATGCGGACCGAGCTCGCGGAACAGCTGGTTTGCGACGTCGTCGGCGTGTTGCTGGCCGAGGTCACTGAGCGAGACTCCGGGATACGGCGGGGAGTGGGTGTCCTGCAGGTCGGTCGGCGGCATCCGTTGTCCGTGTCGCACAATGTCGATGACGACGCTGGTGGGTGCCGCGCCCGCGGCGAGTCGGATGTCGGCTGGATCCGGGTTCGGCGACGGTGTCGGTCCCGGCGAGACGAAGATGATGCCGGCGGCGGCGAGACCGACACTAG
>CAZPZQ010000180.1:0-7063 GCA_964590745.1 uncultured Mycobacterium sp.
CTTTCTCTTCGAAATTGGTGGCCTTCGCCGACGGGATCTCAGCGGCCTGCTCGGCGATCAGGGCGCGCGCCTGGTCCGGGGTGAAGTACCGGCCGAAGAACTGGGATACCAGGCCCAGCCCCATCGGGAACTGGTAGGACTGCCCGTTGTGCATCGCGAACACCCGATGCTGGTAGCCGGTGAATTCGGTGAACTGTCGCACGTAGTCCCACACCCGCTTATTGGAGGTGTGGAACAAGTGCGCGCCGTACTTATGCACCTCGATGCCGGTCTGCGGCTCGGTCTCCGAGTAGGCGTTACCGCCGATGTGTCGGCGTTTCTCCAGCACCAGTACCCGCTTGCCGAGTTGGCTGGCCACCCGTTCGGCGATGGTCAGACCGAAAAACCCGGAGCCGACGACGAAGAGGTCATACCGATCGGAGGGGTCAAAAGCGAAGGTCATCGGCGCCTAGGGTATCGGACTGAACGCGGCTGACCTGATCGGCAAGCCGTCGTCGCGCCCGTGATCTGGTCCGCGGCTGTGCCGCGCGGGATGACCAGCGAACGTGCCGGCCGGAGCCGGTCGTCCCGACGGCCGAAGGTCGCGGTTTTCTCACGATTGAATATCACAACTTTAGTCACACCAGTCACAGCCGTACCATCGATGACAGAGGCGCCGCGAGTGCCGCGGCCCTCCGGCCGTAGTCACGACCGACCAACATATTGAGGAGACTTCCGTGCCGAACCGACGTCGACGCAGGCTCTCGACCACTATGAGCGCAGTCGCCGCCCTAGCGGTCGCAAGTCCGTTTGCAATTGTCGCTTTTTCCGAGTTGGCGGCTGGCAGTTCTGCCAGTTCCGCTCCGCAGCACCACGAGTTTGTCCGCGCCTCGTCGGTGGCGGACCTGCCCGGTGAACTGATATCCGCGCTGACTCAGGGGTTGTCCCAGTTCGGGGTCAACTTGCCACCGGCGCCGACCGGGATCGGCGGGTCCGGGGTGCCCGCCGCCACGCCCGGGTTGACCAGTCCGGGGCTGTCGCCGGGGCTGACTTCCCCCGGGCTGTCCCCGGGCTTGACGTCGCCGGGTCTGACCTCGCCGGGTCTGACCTCGCCGGGGTTGTCCCCGAGCTTGACCTCGCCGGGTCAGACCACACCGGGGCTCACCACTCCCGGCCTCACCACGCCCGGGATGTCTCCGTCGCTCACCGATCCCTCGCTGAGCAACCCGGCGCTGACCAACCCGGCCGGCATGGTGCCGGGTCTGACCAGCCCGGCCGGGGCGGATCCCAGCTTGCCGGGGTCGGACGGCACCGGGTTGATGTCGCCATCCGAGTTGCCGATCAGCGCGGCCGGCTACGACCCGGGCCTGGACGGCACCTATCCGATTCTGGGCGATCCGTCGCTGGGCGCCATGCCGACCGGCGACACCGGTGGTGGTAGCGGTGGGATCGTCAGCGACCTGATGAGCGCTGCCAATCAGTTGGGTGCCGGGCAGGCCATCGACCTGCTCAAGAGCATGGTGATCCCCTCCATCATGCAGGCCGCCCAAAACGCGGCGGCACCCGCCGCAGCCGCACCCGCCGCAGCGGCACCCGCCGTGGCGGATGCGGCCGCGGGCGCGGCAACGGCGGCGGCCGGCGCCTGATCGACCTGTTGCCCGACGGCACCGCAGGGTCGGCCCGGATCAGTGGTCCGCTCGGCAGGCGACTCTGCGGTGCCGTCCTCCGCGCTGCCCATCGGTAGCCGCCCCGGCCCGCCGGCCCCGGCCCGGGCCGTCGTGTCGTGTCGGCTTCGGGCCCGCCGAGACTGGTAGCCATGGCGGGCGTTCGACGGCTTTTTGCCCATAACAACAGCCTCGGCGAACAAGGTCTAGCGCGTGTCGCATCAATAACAACACGAGGCACATACGTAACATCGGATCGTGCCGTCTCGTCGCCCCGCGCCGACGATCCTGCTCACTGCCACCGTCGCGACCGCGATGATCCTGCCGTGGGCGGCCGACCCGAACCCGGTCGACCGACCAGCGGCCGCCGTCGCAACCGGGCTCACCCATCAACCACTGCCGCCCGTCCCGGCCGGCCGCACCGTCCGCGAAGTCGCCCAGGACCGGCCGTTTTCGATGGTCGCCTTGACCGGCGCCGACCTGACCGGCACGTCGGCGCGGGTACGGGCCAGACAACCGGACGGCTCCTGGGGGTCCTGGTATCGCGTCGAGCATGAGGTCGACCACGACGCCGAGTCGGCGCTGGACGCCGACCACCCCGACCGGCCGAATGGCCGGCCGTCTGGTCCAGACGGCACCGAGCCGGTGTTCGTCGGCAGCACCACCGCCGTGCAAATCGAGCTCAGCCGCAACACTGCCGCACCGACCACCGCACCGACCCCGGCCCGGGCGCCGGTACACCATGCGGCGGCCAAGCCCGGTCTGGGATACCGGCCGGCCACCGCGGAACAGCCGTTGCCGCAAACGATCTCGGCGGTGCTGATCTCCCCGCCGCGGGCCCCGTTCGATGGGCAGTGGACGCCGCCGGCCGCGATCACCGGACCCGGCCAGCCGCCCGGCATCATTCCGCGCAGCCAATGGGGCGCACCCGCGTCGTCTCGGTGCAGCGGACCGGCCAGCGAGGGCCGGGTCCGTGCGGCCGTCGTCCACCACACCGCCGGCGGCAACGACTACGCGCCGCAGGACTCGGCGGAGATCGTGCGGGGCATCTACGCGTATCACACCCGGGCGCTGGGCTGGTGCGACATCGGCTACAACGCGTTGGTGGACAAATACGGCCAGGTGTTCGAGGGCCGGGCCGGCGGCATCGCCAAACCGGTGCAGGGCACCCACGCCGGCGGGTTCAACCGGGACACCTGGGGGGTGTCGATGATCGGCAGCTTCGAGCACAGCCCGCCGCCGCCGATCCAGATCCGCACCGTCGGACGGTTGCTGGGCTGGCGGCTGTGGCTGGACATCGCCGACCCGCGCAGCGAGGTGCAGTTGGTCTCCGCCGGCGGCTCCTACACCGCTTTCGCCCGCGGCACCCGGGTGACGCTGCCCACCATCATCGGCCACCGCGACGTCGACATAACTGAGTGCCCGGGCGATGCCGGGTATGCCGCCCTGGACGAAATCCGGGATATCGCCATGCGGTTCAACGAACCACCCGGCCCGCAGGATCTGGCCAGGTCGATGGAGGGCGGGGCCATCCACGCCCGTTGGCAGGAATTGGGCGGATTCGACGGCATGCTGGGTGCACCCACCTCGCCCGAGGCCGGCGGCGACGGCCTGGCCCGGTACGCCACCTTCGACCGCGGCGCGGTGTACTGGTCACCGCAGACCGGCGCGCAGCCGGTGGTCGGGGCGATCTATACCGCCTGGGCCTCACTGGGCTACGAGCGCGGCGCGCTGGGGCTGCCCACCAGCGCGGAGATCCAGGAGCCGGAGTGGGTGGGCCAAAATTTCCAGCACGGCACATTGAACTTCGACCGGGCCGCCGGCACCGTCACCCGGGTCATCGACGGAGTCGCCGAGGATGTGCCACCGCCCCCGCCGGAAGGCCCGCCGGTGCAGGTGGAGCGGTTCTCCCCGATTGAAGTGGAAGCAGCCGCAGCCGGCTAGCACGGCTAGCGCCACCACCGTTCCAGTACCAGCGCCAGGCCGTCGTCGATGTTGGCCGCGGTGACCTCGGCGGCTGCGGCCCGCACGGCCGGATGCGCGTTACCCATCGCCACCCCGTGACCGGCGTGCAGCAGCATCGGCAGGTCGTTGGGCATGTCGCCGAACGCCACCACGTGATCGGTGCTGATCCCCAGTGGCTCGATCAGCTCGTCGACGCCGGTGGCCTTGCTGATGCCGGTCGGCACCACCTCGATCAGGCCGTTGTTGGTCGAATAGGTGACCTCGCCGGCGGACCCCACCAGCGGGATCAGTTGGGCCGCCATGTCCGCGCTGGCCGCCCCGGCTTTGCGGATCAGCAACTTGATCGCCGGTGCGCTGAGCAGGTCATCCAGCGATACTTCGGTGTTGTCCGGGTTGAGCCAGGCGTGTTCGTAGCCCGGTGAACTGATGAACTGCGGTGTCGCCGCGTCGTGCGCGCTCTCGCCGATGCGTTCTACCGCCAGCCCGGCACCCGGAATAGCCCGCCCGGCGATGTCGGCCAGCTTACGTAGCTTCTCGGAAGACAACGTCCGGGCCGAGATCACCCGGTCGGTCGCCGGGTTGTAGATGACGGCGCCGTTGGCGCACACCGCCATCGGGGCGAACCCGAGTGCGTCGACGACCGGCCGCACCCAGCGCGGCGGGCGTCCGGTAGCCAGGATGAACTGCACGCCCGCGGCGACAGCGGCCGCCACCGCGGCGCGGGTACGCGCGGTGACGTTCCCGTCGTCGTCGAGCAGGGTGCCGTCTACATCGCTGGCGATCAACTCCGGCGTCATCGACGACGGCCCGCGCCGGTCAACACCCGTCGCCACCGCGGGGTGGTGTCGGTATCCAGTTGGCTCTGCGCGCGTTCCCGGGCCCGCTCGGCCAGCTCGGCTTCGCGCATTTGCAACGCCTCGGCGACGCTCGGCGCGCCGCCACCCAGCCGTTGCGGCACCCAGAACGCGCCGGGCGGGTGCGGGTATTCCTGCTGGGCCTGCTCGAGCAACCCGGTCATGACCCGACGCAGCTCGGCGGTGGTCTGTCCGACGTCGTCGGTGGCCCGCAGTGGTTGGCCGATTTTCACCAGCACTGGAACCTTGTTGCGCCACAGTTTCTTCGGATGATCTTTGGTCCAGATGCGTTGAGCGCCCCAGGCGATGAGCGGGATGATCGGCACATCGGCGGCTCGGGCCATCCGGGCGGCGCCGGTCTTGAACTCCTTGAGCTCGAAGCTACGGCTGATGGTCGCCTCCGGGTGCAACCCGACCAGTTCGCCCTCCTTGAGTTGCTGCACCGCCACCGCGTAGGCGCCCGCTCCGGCTGACCGATCCACCGGGATCAGCTTGAGGTGCTTGATGACAAAGTTCACCAGGGCAACGTCTTGCATCTCCGCCTTGATCATGAACCGCAGCCGACGTCCGCGCCGGAACGCTGCAATGGACGCCGGGTACCAGTCCACATAACTGGTGTGGTTGACCGCGACGAGCGCGCCGCCGCGCTCCGGGATGTTTTCCAGACCGTGGAAGATGACCTCCGGCCCGTTGGCCGCGACCAGCGGCGGAACGACGATCTCCAGCAGCCGGAAAAACGGTTCAGCCATCTACGCACTGCTCCATGTTTATCCGGGTTTATTCATGTCTCGGTTGGGGCGCCGAGAGGTTCGGCGCCGGCTGGCTCGCTCGGCCAGCTCTTTCTCATCTAAAACTCTAGCCTCGGCGAGGGTGGGCGCGCTGCCGCCGAGCCGGCGCGGCACCCAGTAGGCGCCCGCCGGATGCGGATAGTCCTGCTGCACCTGCTGCAGCAACGGCGCCATCGCGCCGCGCAGTGCGGCGTCGAGTCGCCCAGCGTCGCCGGCTGGTCCGAGAGCCGGCCCGACCGCCACGGTGATCGGAATCTTGTTGCGCAGCAGGCTGGCTCGCGGATGGTCTTTAGTCCACAGCCGATGGGCGCCCCACACGATCAACGGAACGATCGGCACCTGCGCGGCCAGCGCCATTCGGGCCGCGCCGGTTTTGAACTCCTTGAGTTCGAAACTGCGGCTGATGGTCGCCTCCGGGTAGACTCCGACGACCTCGCCGCCGCGCAGCGCCGCGACGGCGTGCTGGTAGGCGTGAGCACCGGCTTGGCGATCTACCGGGATGGTACCGGTGTGCTTGATCAAGAAGTTGACCAGTGCGACCCGCTGCATCTCGGCTTTGATCATGAAGCGCATCCGGCGGCCGCGATGGTAGACCGCCAGGGCGGCCGGCAAGAAGTCGACGTAGCTGGTGTGGTTGATCGCAATGACCGCGCCGCCGACGCGCGGGACGTGCTGAAGGCCGTGGAAGGTGATCGGCGTGCCGGAGATTTTGACCCAGCCGGTGGCTGCGATCTCCAAGGCGCGAAAGACCGGCTGCATCTGCTCGGCCGACTCGGCTACTCCGGCGCACCCGCCGGATCGGGCCGCTGCGCGAGGCGGGCGGCCTTGGCGCTGGCTTTGCGCCGCCGCTCCTCGGCGTCCAGGCGAGAGGCCTCGGCCGGGGTCGGGGCTCCGCCGCCGAGCCGGTGCGGCACCCAGAACGCCGCAGCCGGATGCGGCCCGTAGTTGTCTTGCACCTGGACCAGCAATTTGTGCATCCGCGCGTGCAGCAACGCGCCGAGATCCGCCACCGGCAGCGTCGGCGGGATCGGTTCGCCGACCGCGACTGAAACCGGCACCTTGGGCCGCCACAGCTTCTTGGGGTGATCTTTGGTCCAGATCCGCTGGGCGCCCCAAACGATGTGCGGGACGATCGGCACCTGCGCCTCGATCGCCATCCGGGCCGCGCCGCTCTTGAACTCCTTGAGTTCGAAACTGCGGCTGATGGTCGCCTCCGGGTACACCCCGACCAGTTCACCGGCCTTGAGGTATTCCACCGCGGCTTGGAACGAGGTGGCGCCGTTGCTCCGGTCCACCGGGATGTGCCGGCATCCGCGCATGATCGGGCCGGTCAGCCGGTTGTCGAAGGTTTCCTGCTTGGCCATGAACCGCACCTTGCGGCCCAGCCCCTGCCGGTAAGCGGGCAGGCCGGCGAAGGTGAAGTCCAGATATCCGGTGTGGTTGATCGCGATGACCGCGCCGCCGCTGGCGGGCAGGTTCTGCACACCGGTGACCGTGAGCTTCAAACCTTGCAGTCGCCACGCCACCCGGGCGAGCTTGATGATCGTTCCGTACACCGGCTCCACGACGTCCAGCCTATCGGCCCGCGCCCGCTAAGCTCGACCAAGTACATCCAGCCCGTCGGGAAGGGGCCAGTGCAGCTCACCAGCGTCGGCCACGCCGGCTTCCGCATCGACACCGAGGCAGGCAGCATCCTATGCGACCCGTGGGTCAACCCGGCCTACTTCGCCTCGTGGTTTCCCTTCCCGGACAACAGCACCCTGGACTGGGCTGCGCTCGGCGACTGCGACTACCTCTACGTCTCCCACCTGCA
>CAZPZQ010000181.1:0-7033 GCA_964590745.1 uncultured Mycobacterium sp.
CGTTCTGGGAGAAGCCGACGATCAACTCCTTCGAAAGCGGCATGGAGCTGTTCAAGCCGACCATCGCCGCCGTGCACGGTCCCTGCGTCGGCTACGGGCTGACCGGAGTGCTGTTCTGTGACTTCGTGATTGCCAGCACCGAAGCGGTGTTCTCCTTCCCCGAGGTGGCCATCGGGGTTCCGACCATCGTCGGTGCCATCCGATTGCCGCAGCGGGTCGGTTGGGCCAACGCGATGGAGTTGCTGCTGACCGGAAAACCGATGAGCGCACACCGGGCCAAGGAGATCGGCTTGGTGTGGAAACTGGTGGAACCCGATGAGCTGCAGTCGACTGCCCGAGCATGGGCGCACATCCTCACCGAGGCCGCTCCCCTGGCCCAGCGGGCCACCAAAGAGGTCGCGTGGCGAAGCGTGGACATGGGTTGGACCGAGGCGGTCCGCTTCGGTGAGACGATGCGCAAGGTGGCCGGCGCGACACAGGATGTGGCCGAGGGCCTACGGGCGTGGCGGGAGAAGCGCGCGCCCGACTGGCAGGGCCGCTGAGGCGACCACCGGATGAACTGATCGTTACCGGGTCGGCAGGGCGGTGCGCTGCGGTTCGCCGCGATACCGCGACAGGCGGCCGTCGATTCCGCACACACGCCACATCAGTAACGCGGCGGGGTTCATCAAGCCGATCTCGTCACACAGCATTCGGACATCGCCGAACATGTCGCGCAACGATTCCCGAGCGTCAGGTCCGTTGAAGAACAGTTCTTTGCGTACCGAGCGCGGGACGCCGAATCGCTTGAAAAAGCTCCGTCTGGGCATCACCGCGGTCTGGCACAACACCCGCATGACAATCGGAACGTACAGCGACAACCAGAACCGGTTGCGCCGCAGCATCCGTGGCACACGCCTGCGCAGGTATTCGTCGGCGAAGGAGATGTGGCGAGCCTCCTCTGCAACGTGAATCGCCATCACTCTTTCCATAATCGGATGGACTGTTCTGGGTTCGCGCAACGCATTTTTCTGGATGTGGTCGATGGGCACCTCACCGGCCAGAGTCCCGAAGAAGAACACCGCTGGCAGCAGACCGGCGTAGATCGGTAAAATCGGCGACAGCAGCCGCAGCCAGCGCGGCATGCCCGGAACGTCCACTCCGATGCGGTTCACCACCTCTTGAAACATCAGCGTGTGGTTGCATTCCTCGGCGGACTCGTGCAAGCAGTACCGGTGCTCGGGAGAACCGTTGGGCACCCGCAAGGTGTAGTTCATCAAGCCGGCCACCAGGATGCTTTCGAATTGCAACGCCACCTTGGCGGTGTTGGCCTGGCACCACATCCCCATGGCGATCTGCTTTTCCACCGGCTGGGCTCGATACCACGGATGGCGTCCCATCGGGTCGGACAGCACCCAGCGGGGGTCGTTCGCGGTGACGGAAAAGTCCGGCGCATTCCAGTCGATGTCGGTGTAGGGATTGAAGCCGCGTCGCGCGGAACCGTCGGAGAGCACCGCGAGCGCCGCCGCGTAGGAGGCGTCATCGCCGACATCCATGCTGCGTTTCCATCGCCGGACGGTGCGAACGCCGGTCCACAACACCGCGCCGATCACCAGCACAGCGCCGAGAAGCCAGTAGATGGCGCTCCATTCGATCAGCATGCGCGCCCTCCCTCATCCGACTCCGTGTTGAACGGCATCGGCTCCTGCCCCCCGGCGTGTCCGAGCGCCAAGCACTCGCTGAACTAGTCAAAATATGCGCTCGACGTCGTTGTCTATCCGGCGAGCAGTTGGGTCGTGCCTATCCTATCGGCTCGGCTTCGAATCCGCGATACCGCACGAGCACGATCGCATATCAGGCAGATCTCACGGCGCCGGCAGCCAAAGTCCAGCACCGACTTCCCCTCCTTGCGCTCCCGTTTTCACCGACATCGCACACTTTTTGGGGAGGTTAGCTAGGTATTTTTGGACTCCGGCTGGTCTGTGCGCCAGCTACGTCCGAGACGAGTCCAGATGGGTACAGAACGAGGGATCGGCGCGCAGCGCGAGCTACCGCGTCCGCTCATGCACACCCAGCATGCCGCTGAGATATTGGTCACGGCAGGCCCGCCGCCCGAGCTTGCCGCTCGTGGTGCGCGGGATGGCGCCGGCCGGCAGCAGGCGAACATCGAAGACAGACAACCCGTGGCGCCGGGCCACCGCAGCTCGGATCGCCTCCATCGCCGGTTGCGGATCGGCCCGCCCGGCGCCCATCGCACGTTCAGCCACCACCACCAACCGGTCACCGCCGCTGGCGCCGGCACTTCGGTCACCCGGTGCCGTCGCCGGAACGGAGAACGCTACTGCATAGCCTGGCCGCACCGCCGGTGAAGCCTGCGTCACGGTTGCCTCGATGTCTTGCGGATAGTGGTTACGGTCGCCGATCTGCACCAGATCTGCAATCCGGCCGGTGATGAACAACTCGCCGCCCAGGTACACCCCCAAATCCCCGGTGCGAAGCCATGTTCCAGTACTGGGTGAGCCGTCGGCGTGGCTGCCGTTGGTCAGTCGGGACTGCAGTTTGGCGCCGAATGTGCGCCGAGTCTCGTCGGATCGTCCCCAGTAGCCCCGGGCGATGTTGTCGCCATGCAACCAGATCTCGCCGACCCGGCCGTCCGGTAGTTCTTGATCGGTTTCGGGGTCGACGATCACCGCCCACTGACTGCGAGCGACCTGACCGCACGACACGTGCGTCACGGCGTCGGGATGGTCCGCAGCGACCCGCACCGCTCGACCGGCACCTAGTTGTTCTCGGTCCAGGTACACCGCTGTCGCCTCGGCGGGCGGGGCGATGGTCGCCACAAATAGGGTTGCCTCGGCTATGCCGTACGAGGGTTTGATCGCAGTGCGCGACAATCCGTACGGCGCGAACGCCTCGTTGAACGCGGTAATCGCAGCCATACTCACCGGTTCCGAACCGATGATCAACACGACATTGCTCAGGTCGACGTCGGCACCGGGCGCGGGTAAGCCGCGCTGCGCGGTCAGCTCGTAACCGAAGTTCGGTGCGGCGGTGACCACCCGGCCACGCCGCGACGCAGCCGACAATGCGTGGATCCACCGTTGCGGCCGGCGGATAAACGCGGTCGGCGACATCAGCGTGGAGTGCCCGCCATACACCGCCGGGAATCCGATCATGGACAGCCCCATGTCATGGTAGAGCGGTAACCAGCTGAGGCCGTGAGTGTTTCGATCGAGTAAGTCGATCGACAAGATCATCTGCAGCAGGTTGGTGCCAACCGAGCGGTGGGTGACCTCCACACCAACCGGCGGCCGTGTCGTACCGGAGGTGTACTGCAGATGGGAAACCGCATCGATGTCGAGGGGGACATCGACGAACGCCTCCGCCTCGGAGTCGGGCACCTGATCGATCGCGACGACCTGCGGTCTTCGTGGCTGCGGAAGTCTGCGCAAAAATGCCGTCACGGTTTGAAGCGCCGCTGCGGTCGTCATCACCACGGTAGGGGTGGCATCTCGAAGCGCAGTATCGAGCCGTTCGGCGTGGCCCGGTAATTCCGGCGGGAACAGCGGTACGGCAATGGTGCCGACCTTGACCGCCGCGTAGAACCCGGCGACGTAGTCGACGCCCTGCGGCGCCAGGATCGCCACCCGGTCACCGGCGGCGGCCAGTTGTTGCAGTCGCGCACCGATAGCGCGCAACCGCACACCGAGTTGCGTCCAGGTCAGCTCGATCGCGCGACCGTCGCCCGGTCCGGCGTAGTCCAGGTAGCGAAACGCGACGGCATCGCCGACATTGGCGACGTTGCGCTCGATGAGCGATATCAGGGTGTCCCCCGGCGGCAGCACGATGCCGCCGTCGGCGTCCAGGCATTCTTCGATCTGTACCAGGCCCTGCAGGCCCGCCGATTCCGCGGAGCCGTAATCCACGAGCGCAGTCTAAGTGCCGTGGCGACCGCGTTCGGTCCGGGCTGGACCGGCCTGGCCACAGTTCGGCTGGTGTTGCGGGCGCCGGGAATATAACAGCGAGCACGCCAAGTTTTTCGGACAGCGACAGTCGACCGGTTTCGCCGACGGCGTGTCGCGCGGCGGCATTAGCCGAATTCGCCGCCTCCGGATTGGACCAACCAAGAAGGGCGTTCACCGCGATGGAGTTAGGCGTACATTTCGTCGATTTTCTGCCCGGGGATCAAGCGAAGCTGGGACCAACACTGGCGGCCGCCGCCAAGGCCGCCGAAGAAGGCGGCGCGACGATGTTCACCATGCAGGACCACTTCTTCCAGATGGAGCAACTCGGCCGGGCGCAAGACCCGTTCTTGGAGGTCTACACGTCGTTGGCGTTTCTGGCTGGCCAAACCACCACCCTCCCGTTGAGCGTGCTGGTCACCGGGGTGACCTACCGTCATCCCGGCATACTCGCCAAAACGGCAGCCAGCTTGGACGTGCTGTCGCAGGGCCGATTTGTGTTTGGTATCGGTGCCGGCTGGTACGAGCGTGAACATCTCGGTCTCGGGGTTCCATATCCGCCCATGCGTGATCGGTTCGAGATGATGGAGGAGGCGCTGCAGATCTGTCAGCAGATGTGGAGCGACGACGACGGCCCGTATATCGGCAAGCACTACCATCTGGCGGAGACCATCTGTGAACCGAAACCGGTTCGGCGGCCACCGATCCTGATTGGTGGCGGAGGCGAGAAGAGGACGTTGCGGATGGTCGCGCAGTATGCCGACGTCTGGAACCGCAACGGCACCGTCCTGCAGCCGGAAGATCTGGACCACAAAGTCGACGTGCTGCGCCGGCATTGCGAAACGCTGGGCCGTGACCCCGACGAAATCCGTAAGACAGTCGGGCTGTTCGCTGACCCGTTCGCTGACCTCGATGGCTATCTGAAAACCGTAGAGTACTGCGCGGGGTTGGGTTTCGATCTGGTCCATGCCGGACCACTTCCAGGCCACCCGGATCCGGTCGGCTTCATCCGGCGCCTGTGTGACGAGGTGGCGCCTCGGATCGCCGAAATAGGTTGAGCCGAAATCGCCGGAGTCAGCCTGCCTACACCAATCACATCGGTGGCTCGTGCAGCGCCAAGCTGATGAAGATGTATCCCATGCAGATCAGCAGATTGAGTGCGGCGACCACGAGCCCGGCGACGATGAGCCAATGCATCGCACGGTTGCGGGTGCGTTTGACTCGCGCGCGACGCTGCTGACGCTTGATCTCGGTTGCCGCCAGCGCGAAATTGACCTCGATCGCCTCGTCCGATCCGAACGGCGCACCCGCCGTTATCTCCCGCAACCGTGCCGCCGGAATGGTCACGCCGACGTCAGCGAAGCGCCGGCTCATCCGCCGCGCCCACCAGCGGTCGAGTAGCTCGCCTTGGACGTGCAGGCGATGCGGTGGCCGCTGCCACTGGTCACTCCATGGCTGATCGCTCCACGGGTGTGACCGGGCCGTCATAACGGCCTACTTTACTGATCACGCCACATCCCGGCCGATCGGTTTGTCGGAAGTTTCGACCACCTGAGACAGTTACACCCACAGTGCCGGTATCACCGGAACCCAAAAAGCAGCACGACACGCTGGGGATAGACTCGCATGCGACTCGCATTGTCGATCGAACCACGCTGGACAGGAGCGTAACGCCATGGCCACCACCACTGACACCGGCGCGGGCGCCCGCAAACCGGCCGAGCAGACCGTCGGGAAGGACCCGAACAAGGACCTGGAGAAAGAACTGGAAAAGCAGGTAGCCGACACCCAACAGTATTTCGACAGTCCACGCTTCGACGGCATCATCCGGCTCTACACCGCCCGCCAAGTGGTCGAGCAGCGCGGCACCATTCCGGCCGACTACACGGTGGCACGAAAAGCCGCAGAGTCGTTCTACCCGCGGCTGCGTGAGCTGTTCGCCCAGCGCAAGAGCATCACCACTTTCGGCCCCTACTCTCCGGGGCAGGCCGTGACTATGAAGCGAGTCGGTATCGAAGGCATCTATCTCGGGGGTTGGGCGACCTCGGCCAAAGGCTCCATTACCGAAGACCCCGGACCTGACCTGGCCAGCTATCCGCTCAGCCAGGTGCCCGAGGAGGCGTCCGGTCTGGTCCGGGCATTGCTCACCGCTGACCGCAACCAGCAGTACCTGCGGCTGCGGATGACCGAAGCACAGCGCGCCGCAACCCCGGCGGTCGACTACCGGCCGTTCATCATCGCCGACGCCGACACCGGTCACGGCGGCGATCCGCATGTCCGGAACCTGATTCGGCGCTTCGTGGAAGCCGGTGTCCCGGGCTATCACATCGAAGATCAACGCCCCGGCACCAAGAAGTGCGGACATCAGGGCGGCAAGGTACTGGTGCCGTCCGACGAGCAGATCAAGCGGCTGAACACCGCCCGCTTCCAACTCGACGTGATGGCAGTGCCCGGCATCATCGTCGCGCGCACCGACGCCGAGGCCGCCAACCTGATCGACAGCCGCGCCGACGAGCGTGACCAGCCGTTCCTGTTGGGCACCACCAACCTCAAGATCCCGTCCTACAAGGCCTGCTATCTGGCCATGATGCGACGCTGCTACGAGTCGGGCCTCACCGAACTGAACGGGCACCTGCTGTATGCCCTGCCCGACGGTGAGTACGCCGCGGCTGACGCCTGGCTCGAGCATCACGGCATCACCGAGCTGATCGCCAAGGCGAGCTCCTCGCGGCACAACGGTGAGGCGCGGTCGGTGGACGCCATCTTCGACCAGATCGAGTCGAAGTTCGTGGACGTCTGGCAGGACGACGCCGGGCTGATGACGTTCGGCGAAGCGGTCGCCGAGATGCTGGAATTCGCCGAGCGAGAAGGCGAATCACGCGACATGACCGCCGCCGAATGGCGGAAGTTCGCCGAGCGCGCACCGCTGTACACCGCCAGCGCGAAGGCGAGGGCGCTGGGCGCCGACCCGGGTTGGGACTGTGACCGGGCAAAAACACCCGAGGGGTACTACCAGATCCAGGGCGGCATCCCGTACGCGATCGCCAAGTCGCTGGCCGCGGCGCCGTTCGCCGACCTGCTGTGGATGGAGA
>CAZPZQ010000182.1:0-6994 GCA_964590745.1 uncultured Mycobacterium sp.
ACCGAGCGCTAGCCGCCGCGGCACTGGCCGGAGCCTTGACCGCGGTGGTGACCGCGCCGCCGCCCACCGCCGGCGCATCGACGGCGGTGCCGCTGAGCACGTTGCTCCTGTCGTCCGGCGCGCCGAGCGCGTTTCAGCCGGCGCTGGATCAGTTGCTCGACGAGATGCACCGGATCGCGACGCAGAACGCCGCGCTGCCCTATGCCCCGGCGGGCAGTACCGCCGAACTGCTGACCATCCTGCAGAACACCAATTACCAACTGCTCAGCGCAGGCCTGTCCCGGGTCACCGAGCTGTTCAACGGGGTGTTTTTCCAAGCGCCGGAGGCCATCGCCGGCAACGCCGCCAACCCTCGGCAGTTCTTCGATTTCTTCACCCCGGACATCTACTACCGGGTAACGGCCGGTCTGGCGCCGGGCGCGACCTATGCGCTGACCGGCAACATCGGTGGCGGCACCGAGCATTTCTCCATCAGTGCGCTGGCGATCACTGCCGGCGCCGCCCAAACCCAGGCCAGCCTCGAGCTCAACCACGACCTGATGGTCAACCCCGATGGCACGTTCACCGTGGTGATCGGTCCGGACGAACCGTGGTGGGCGGTCAACTACCTGGACGACACCGCGGCCACCGCCGACGGCGCCGCCTCGCTGCTGATCCGGGACATGCTGGGCAACTGGGCGCTGGGCCCCGGCAGCGTCAGCATCCGCTGCATTGCCGACTGCCCGGCGTTCTTCGCCCTGCCGGAGTCGGGGTTCTTTCCCGGCGACGGCGGGGTCGGCGCCGCGGTCGATGGGCTGGCGGGCTCGGCCGACACCAAAATCGACTCGGTCGACTCGCTGTTGACCATGCTGTTCAACGCCTTCGCTCAAGTCATCGGCCCGTTCAACGAACGCAGCATCAGCTATGGCGCCGCGGTGGGGATGGACCAAGACCCCAACACCATGTTCGCGCTCGCCCCGGAAACCCAATTCGGCGCGGGCCTGCACAGTGCCCTGGTTTCCGGCGGGAATTTCGACCTGGACCCGGGTCAGGCGCTGATCGTGAAACTTCCCGAGGTGGACTCGGCCTACCGCGGCATCGAGTTGATGAACGTCTTCGGCGCCGCCCTCCCGTACACGTTGTCCCAGACCACGTTGAACAACACCACCGCGTTCCACGCGGCCGACGGCTACACCTACTACGTGGTCAGCGCCACCAATCCGGGCGTGGCCAACTGGCTGGACAGCGGCGACGTCACCCGCGGCGAGATCTTCGCCCGCTTCGAGAACGTCACCGACCGGGCCGGCGCGCTGGGCCTGCCGGTGCAGACCTATCTGGTTCCGGTCGCCGATGTCCGCGACTACCTGCCCGCCGACACCCCCACCGTCAGCCCCGAGGAATATGCCGCCGGCATGCTGCAGCGAGTGCTGTCGTATGACTACGCGCTGGACGTGTCCCGGATGACCGCCCAACCGGACTGGGTGACCCAACACGTGCTGATGCAGGCCTTGGCGGCGTTGATGGGCGCCGACAATTTCGATGCGGTGTTCGGCAGCGAGCCGTTCACCCCGATGTGGCTGCGGATGACCCCGGCGTTCGAGCCGGACTGGGACGCCGTCACCCACAGCATCCTCAACGATCCGGTGACCAGCCTGTCCGCGGTCGTCCACAATCTGCCGCTGGCCTGGAGCGACATCAGCCTGCCGATCAACCTGGCCCTTGCTCAACTGGCGCTGTCGATGATTATCCCCGGCTACCCGTCCTTCGGCGAGATCATCCACCAGGCCATCTTCGACCCGAACACCAGCATCACCGCGGGCCTGCTCAATGCCCGCGATGACCTGGCGACCGCAATCATGGCGGCCAACGACAGCTTCCCAACCCGCCTCGGTGAGTTGGCCACGCTGCAGTGGGCGCACATGCCGGAACTGCTCCAGCACGCCCCGGACATGGATCCGGCCGACCTGATTGCGGTGCTGCACTCGTTCGATTTCGCCGGCGGCTAAGCGATTCTGCGGCGATTCTGCGGCGATTCTGCGGCCATTCTGCGGGCATTGTGCGCCATGCTGCGCTGCTACGGCCGGGGTTGCACGTCCACGCTGGGTGGACGCGGCGACGATTCGTCTGGTCGCGACGAGCGCCGGGCCAGCACCGCCGCGGCCGCACCGCCGGCCACCAGCACGGCGGCCACCCCGGTGATCACCAGCGGCCGAAGGTAGCGGCGCCGGGGCTTCCGGGCCTGCTGCAGCGCCTGCGGCAAACCGGCGACCACCGCCTGGGCGGCGGCCAACTCCCGGGCGGCGACCTCCGGCGCGCTGGTCAGTTCGCGCGCCAGCCGGCTTTGGCGGTACCGCTGCCGCAGTTGCGCCGCACCGGCGCGGGCGGACCCCACCCCGAGGCCGACCGCGCCGCGAGCGACGTCCACCGGACCGGACGCGGTGTGGTTCAGACCGCGAGTCAGCCGTTGCCGCGGGGTCAGTTTGGTCTCCGTCTTCGGGCGCATCGGTCACCTTTCCGCCAGCGGGTTCCTCACCGCGTCAAGCCTGCCATGCCGAACGGCTTTGCGGCGGCGTACCAGCGGGACGCTAAACGGTACCCGCGAGGCCGGCCGGGCCGGTGCTGATGGCACACTGGGTGTCTGTGACCACCAGCCCTATCGCCACCGCCACCGCCACGCTGCGCACCAACCGCGGCGACATCAAAATCGAGCTGTTCGGCAACCACGCGCCCAAGACCGTCGCGAATTTCGTCGGCCTTGCCCAGGGCACCACCGATTACTCGACGACCAACGCCTCCGGCGGCAAGTCCGGTCCGTTCTACGACGGTGCGGTGTTCCACCGGGTCATCGGCGGCTTCATGATCCAGGGTGGCGACCCCAGCGGGACCGGCCGCGGTGGCCCCGGCTACCAATTCGAGGACGAGTTTCACCCCGAGTTGCAGTTCGACAAGCCGTACCTGCTGGCGATGGCCAACGCCGGTCCCGGCACCAACGGCTCGCAGTTCTTCATCACCGTGGGTCCGACCCCGCACCTGAACCGGCGGCACACCATCTTCGGCGAGGTCGTCGACACGGCGTCCCAACGGGTGGTCGATACCATCGCCGGCACCGCCACCGACGGCAGTGACCGGCCGGTCGAGCCAGTGGTCATCGAGTCGATCACCATCTCCTGACCGAGCGGTCGTCAGCCTCCGGCGTGGCCGGCGGCGGTCAGTGCATCCAGCACCTGAAGCGGGTCCACCCCGAGATCCCAGCGGGACAGCACCACCAAGTGGTCATCGGTCGTCTCGATCTCCAGCAGCCGCACTTTGCGCCCGATCCGACGAAACTCGGTGATCCGGATTCGCTTGATCCGCCCGCGGGGCAGTAGCTGCACCCGCCGCCAGGTGCGCACCACCAAGCCGTCGGCCGTGATAGCCAGCTTCGGTCGGGCGCGCCAGGAGGCGCCGGCAAACACCAGCAGCCCCAGCCCGGCAACGCCGGCCAGCACCCGCCCGGCCGGGTCGGTGGCGAACGTCACCGCGCAGATGACCAAGATGACGCCGGCGGCGGCACAGGCGGCAATCGCGCTCCCCCGAGGCGCCCACTGGGTCTGCTGCACCGGTCGACTAACCGCGTCCAGCACGGCGGATGCGGTTATCTACAGGCGTTATCCACAATGGGGATGAATCACATCGATGTGATTGGTTCACCATGGGTGCCACCCGGCGCAGCCGGTCAGTGCCAACGCATGGTGAGCAACAGGCCAACGATCATAAACGCAAACGCAATGGCGTAGTTCCACGGCCCGAGGTCAGCCATCCAGTGCAGCATCGTCGGCGCGTCCAGGCCGCTGGCTGCCAGTTGGTACACCATCAGCCAGACCAGGCCGAACAGCATCAGCCCGAGAAACAGGGCGACGAACCAGGCACTCGACGGCCCGGCCTTCACCTTGACCGGGGTGCGGCTCACCGAACCGGTGGTGAAGCTGCTCTTCTTACGGACCTTGGACTTGGGCATCTCCTACCTCGGAACAGTGCGACAGTAAAGCTGCAAGGATTGCTCGGAGTAGAGACTAACCCAGTGATCCAAACCGAGGACGGAGACCCGATGACCGCGAGTGCAGCCGCCGCAGTGGCGCGCCGGTCCGGGTGGCGGCTCGGCGTGCCGGTGGTGTGCTTGCTGGCCGGGTTGCTGCTGGCGGCCACCCACGGGGTATCCGGCGGCAGCGAGATCCGCCGGGGCGACGCGCCGCGTCTGGTCGATCTGGTCCGCGCTACCCAAGCCTCGGTGGACCGGCTCAGCGCTGAACGCGAGGTGCTGGCCACCACCATCGACTCGACCCACGGCCGCTCCGCCGGGACGGCGTTGACGGCCATGCTGAAGCGGTCCGCGCAGTTGGCCGATGAAGCCGGTCTGGAATCCGTGCGCGGGCCGGGCTTGGTGGTGACCCTGACCGACGCTCAGCGCGACGCCAACGGCCGCTTTCCCCGCGACGCCTCCCCCGACGATCTGGTCGTGCACCAGCAAGACATCTCGGCGGTGCTGAACGCGCTGTGGAGCGCGGGCGTCGAAGCGGTCCAGATGCAGGACCAACGCATCATCGCCACCTCGGCGCCGCGCTGCGTCGGTAACACCTTGCTGCTCAACGGACGCACCTACAGCCCGCCGTACGAGATCACCGCGATCGGTGACCCGGCCGCGATGCAGGCGGCGCTGGCCGCCGCTCCGCTGGTCACGCTGTACAAGCAGTACGTGATTCGGTTCGGCCTGGGCTACAGCGAGCAGGTCAGCTCTGACCTGCGGGTAACCGCGTCCAGCGGACCGGGCCGGATGCGGTTCGCCACGCCGGCCGGCCCGCTGGACTATTGACCGCGTGCCGGCGATGCGGAGCGGCTTGAGTAGCCTGTGACCGTGCAGATCCTGGTCGTGGACAATTACGACAGCTTCGTGTTCAACCTGGTGCAATACCTGGGTCAACTGGGCGTGCAGGCGGAGGTCTGGCGTAACGACGACGCCAGGTTGGCCAGCCCGGACGGACCGGCGGGTGTCGCCGCGCGGTTCGACGGGGTGCTGCTCAGCCCGGGCCCGGGCACCCCGGAACGGGCCGGGGCGTCGGTCAGTCTGGTTCGGGCCTGCGCTGGAGCCGGCACGCCGCTACTCGGGGTGTGTTTGGGCCACCAAGCCATCGGCGTCGCCTTCGGCGCCACCGTGGGCCGAGCGCCAGAACTTCTGCACGGCAAGACCAGCACCGTCTTTCACGCCAATACCGGAGTGCTGCAAGGTCTTCCCGAGCCGTTTACTGCGACCAGGTATCACTCGCTGACCATCTTGCCGCACACCCTGCCGGCCACACTGCAAGTGACTGCACACACCCGCGGTGCAGTGATCATGGGTGTGCGGCACGTCGAGTCGCCGATCCACGGGGTGCAGTTTCACCCGGAATCCATCCTCACCGAGGGAGGCCACCGGGTGCTGGCGAACTGGCTAGCGGTGTGCGGTCAGGTCTGCGATGACGCGCTGATTCGGCGGCTGGAACACGAGGTCGCCGAAACCGTGCGCGGCGTACCCGAACCCGCCGCTGCAGCGCCGGCGTCGGCTACTGGCCGAACCGCAGGGTGATACTGGCATCGGTGTTGACACCCTGGCCGGCCGCCGGGCTCTGGTAGAGCACCCGGTTGTGTCCCGGACCGCCCGCATCGACGTCGGGACCCTTGATCAGCACACCGGTCCACCCCAGTGCACGCAACTGCGGCTCGGCGTCGACCCAGAACAACCCGGTCAGGTCGGGCATCACGAACTGGTTGCCCCGAGATACCCGCAGTTCAACCACCGCGTCCACCGGCACCGTTTCGCCGGCCGGCGGGCTGGTCCCGACCACTTCCCCGGCCGACCGGGTGCTGTCCACTTCGACCTGGGTGAACTTGGTGAACCCATAGACACTCAGGTTCTTTTGGGCCAGCTCCACGGTTTGACCCACCACGTCGGGCAGCGGCTTGGTTTCCGGGCCGGTCCCGACGACAATGACGATTTCGTTGGTGATGGCCGTGGTTTGATTGGCCGGCGGACTGGTCTCCACCACCCGATCCTTGAACTCCGGTGTGGACGGCGCGGTCTTCTGTTTGAACTTGCCGAAGCCGGCTGCTTTCAGTCTCTTGACCGCATCGGCGTAACTGAGCGCGGATACATCGGGTAGCTGGCGCTGCTCGGGGCCGTAGGAGACGTGGACGGTGATGTTGGCACCCTTGCTCACCGCGGCGTTCGCCGGCGGTTCGGTGCCGATCACATGGTCCGGCGGGACCACGGAATCGGCGCTCTGCTCGGTGCGGATTTTGAAACCCTTGTTTTGCAGTTCGGCGATGGCGTCCACCGATGCCTTGCCCCGTACATCAGGAACCTGTACCCGGTGGGCGCTGCTGCTGCCCAACGTATTGATCAATACGGTCACCACCACGGTCAGCACGGCCAGGCTGACCGCCGCGATCAGCCAGCGGCGCACCGACCCGACGGATCGGTCGTTGTCGAAGTTGAACCGCTGGCGTGGCAACGGACCGGTACGCGGCCCGCCCCCCGCGGGAGCCGCCGGCGTCAGCATCGAGGCGCGCTCGGCCTCGGTGAATACCTATGGCGCTTCCGGCTTTTCCCCGTTATGAACCCGAACCAGATCGGCCCTCATCTCGGCGGCGGTCTGGTAGCGGTTGTCCGGGTTCTTCGCCAGCGCTTTGAGTACCACCGCGTCCAGATCCGGGGAAATGCCCGGGTGGCGTTGCGACGGTGGCACCGGGTCTTCACGAACGTGCTGGTAGGCCACCGCGACCGGCGTGTCGCCGACGAACGGCGGGTCGCCGGTGAGGATTTCGTAGAGCACGCAACCCAGTGAGTACACGTCGGAGCGGGCGTCCACGGTGTCGCCGCGAGCTTGCTCGGGCGACAGGTATTGCGCGGTGCCGATCACCGCCGCTGTTTGAGTGACGCTGTGGCCGCTGTCGGCGATCGCCCGGGCGATACCGAAGTCCATCACCTTCACCGCGTTGGTCT
>CAZPZQ010000183.1:0-6975 GCA_964590745.1 uncultured Mycobacterium sp.
CAGCCCGGCGGTCAGCAGCACCAGAACCGTGGCGATGCCGTCCACGCCGAGCGTGTACCCGGCGCCGAACGTCGGTATCCACGAATATGCCTCGACGAACTGGAACTGCGCGCCGGTGACGGTGCTGTCGAAGCCGACGCCGATCAAGCTCGCTACCACGAGTACCCCGAGGCTAACCACCAGCCCGGTCCACTTGGCCAGTTCCCGCTGACCGCCGGGCAACGCGATCACCAGCGCAGCGCCGGCCAAAGGTAGCAGCCACAGCAGGCTCAGCCAGGGAACGGTGTTCACAGCTGTACCGCCAGGACCACCGCGACCACCAGGACTGCGCCGGCCAACATGGTCAACGTATAGGTGCGGACGAAGCCGGTTTGCAGACCGCGCAGCCACTGTGAGGTCCGGCCGACCAGTGCCGCCAGGCCGTTGATCGACCCGTCCACACCGCGATCGTCGACGTCGACCAGCGCCACCGCCAGTTGTTCGCCCGGACGCATGAAGACCTCCTCGTTGAACGCGTCGCCGTAGAGGAATTTGCGCGCAGCGACGGTCAGTGCTGACACATCGGTGGGCGCAACGACCGGTACCGGCTTGGTGCCGTACATGCGGTAGGCGATGAAGGCACCGACCAGGACGACGGCGAAGGTGAACGTTGCGATGGCGGCGGTCGAGGCGACATGGTGTACCTCTGGCCGGCCCTGCGGGCTCACCACCGGCTCAAGCCAGCGTTCGAGCATCCCGCCCACCATGAACAAGCCACCGGAGAACACCGCTCCGACGGCCAGCAAGATCATCGGCCAGGTCATCACCCGCGGCGCCTCGTGCGGATGCTGCAGCGCCAATTCCTGGGTAGCCTCGCTTTCCGTTGCGGCCCACCGCCGTTCGCCGTGGAATGTCATCAGCATCACCCGGGTCATGTAAAAGGCGGTGATACCGGCCCCGAGGATCGCCGCACCACCGAGCAGCAGACCGCGGGTGCCGCCGTGGCCCAGCGCCGCCTCGATGATGGCGTCCTTGGAGTAAAACCCGGCGAACGGTGGAACCCCGATGATCGCCAGATAGCAGATGCCGAAGGTGGCCCAGGTGATCGGCAGGAAAGCGCGCAGTGCACCGTAGCGGCGCATGTCCTGTTCGTCGTTCATGCCGTGCATCACCGCACCCGAGCCCAAGAACAGCCCGGCTTTGAAGAAACCGTGGGTGAGCAGGTGCAGGATCGCCACCGCGTAGCCCGCGGCGCCCAGCCCGGCGGCCAGCACCATGTAGCCGATCTGGCTGATCGTCGACGCGGCCAGGGCACGCTTGATGTCGTCGACGGCGCAGCCGATGATCGCCCCAAACAGCAGGGTGAACGTTCCGACCAGAGCCACGGCCAACCGGGCGTCCGCGGATAGGTCGTAGAGCGGGGCGGACCGCACGATCAGGTACACCCCGGCGGTCACCATGGTGGCGGCGTGGATCAGCGCTGATACCGGGGTGGGGCCTTCCATCGCGTCGAACAGCCAGGCCTGCACCGGTACCTGTGCCGACTTGGCACACGCACCGAGCAGCAGCAACAGCCCGATCAACGTCAGCATGCCGCGCGAGGCGCCGGGTGCCGCGGCGAACACCCCGTCGAATTGCAGGGTGCCGAATGCGGTGAACATCGCGTACATGGCCAGGGTGAAACCGAAGTCGCCGACCCGGTTAGACACGAACGCCTTCTTGCCGGCCGCCGCGGCGGTGGGTTTTTCGAACCAGAAGCCGATCAGCAGATACGACGCCAGCCCGACGCCCTCCCAGCCGGTGTAGCAGCCCAGGTAGTTGTCGGACACCACCAGCAGCAGCATCGCGGCGACGAACAAGTTCATGTAACCGAAGAATCGCCGGCGTTCGGTGTCGTCGGCCATGTAGCCGATCGAGTAGATGTGGATCAGTGAACCGACGCCGGTGATCAGCAATACGAAACAGATGGACAGCGGGTCGATCAGGATGCCGAAGTCGACGCGGAATTCGGCGACCGGCACCCAGTTGAACAGATACGGGTGGATGATCCGGTCGTCGGCCGGCCGGCGCAGCAGTTCGGCCAGCAGCACCAACCCGATCCCGAACGACGCCAGCACGGTCGCGCAGCCGAGCAGGTGCCCCCACCGGTCGCTGCGCCGGCCGGCGACCAGCAGAATCAGCGACCCCGCCGCTGGCAACGCCACCAGCAGCCAGCTCAGGTGTGTCATGTACGTCACCGAGCTCCTCAGCCTCGAAGTAGGTTCGCGTCGTCGACCGAGGCGGATCGGCGGGCGCGGAAGATGGTCATGATGATCGCCAGGCCGATCACCACCTCGCAAGCGGCCACCACCATCGTGAAGAACGCCACCATCTGACCGTCGAGCAGTCCGTGCAGCCGAGCGAATGTGACGAATGCCAGGTTCACCGCGTTCAGCATCAACTCGATGCACATGAACATCACGATGGCGTTGCGCCGCAACAACACACCGGAGGCGCCGATAGTGAACAGCAGCGCCGACAGATATAGGTAGTTATCTGGGTTCATCGGCGCCGTTCCTCCTCATCGCTCGGTATCTCCCGCAAGCGGGAGGTGCCCCCACGTGGCTTCTCCGTTCTGCATCGTCACCGGCGTGGTTCATCGGCGCCGTTCCGTTCGTCAGGGGTGTCGGCGGCAGACGACTCGCCGAACAGGATTTCGCGGTGTCTCTCGACATCGCTGCGTTCTGCATCCTGGGTGCGTCGCTCGATGTCGTGAGCGTGGACGGCGTCACCCGAGGCGCCGACCCAGCGGTGGGTGAGAATATCCGAAACCGACAACGCCGAGTAGGAGCCGTCGGGCAGCAGCGCCGCCAGGTCTACCGCGTTATGCCGCGCGTAGACGCCCGGGGTCGGCAGCGTGGTGGGGTGCTGGCCACGCTGGAAACGCCGGACGGACAGCTCGCGCTGCGTCGCGCGGGGCAGCACCCGCTCCCGGTGCGCCAAAACCATCGCCCCGATGACGGCGGTGATTAACAATGCGCCGGTGAGCTCGAACGCCCACAGGTACCGGGTGAAGATCAGCGCCGCCAATCCTTCGACATTGCCGCCGGCATTGGCCGCATCCAGCCCGGTGAACTGCATCGTCACACTGCCGATGCCGGCGATCAGCAGTACCCCGAAGCCGAACCCGGAGACCACCGCGGCGATCCGCTGGCCGCGCAGCGTTTCGACCAGCGACTCGGCCGAGTCCACTCCGATCAGCATCATCACGAACAGGAACAGCATCATCACCGCTCCGGTGTAGACGACGATCTGCACCACGCCGAGGAACATCGCGTCCTGCACGAAGTAAAACACCGCCAAAATGAGCATCGTCATCGCCAGGAACAGCGCGGAATACACCGCTTTGGCGGCCATCACGACTCCCACGGCACCGATCAGCGCCAGTGCACCGAGGAGCCAGAACGCCACCGCTTCACCGGTGGAGGTGCGATCAAGGACGTCGGCGGCCAGCGGGGTCATCAGCCTTTACCTTGTCGCTTCCGGTCGAGCAGCGCAAACAAATCCGGGTTGTCCTGCAGTCCGTCGGCGGTGACGTTGCCCAGGTAGTAGTCCTTGTCGGTGGCTCCGGGCGGCATCGGATGCGGCGGCGCGGTCATGCCCGGTTCCAGCGGTGCCAGCAGCATGTCTCGGTCATAGATCATGTCGGCGCGGTTGTCCGCGGCGAATTCGTATTCGTTGGTCATGGTCAGCGCCCGGGTCGGGCAGGCCTCGATGCAGTACCCGCAGCCGATGCAACGCAGGTAGTTGATCTGGTAAACGCGGCCGTATTTTTCGCCCGGGGAGTAGCGCTCCTCGTCGGTGTTGTCCGCGCCCTCGACATAGATGGCGTCGGCTGGGCACGCCCAGGCGCACAGCTCGCAGCCGATGCACTTCTCCAGACCGTCCGGATGGCGGTTGAGTTGATGGCGGCCGTGCCAGCGCCGCGCGGTCGGTTTTTTGCGCTCCGGGTAGCCGTCGTTGATCGGCTTTTTGAACATCGTTGACAGCGTGACACCGAATCCGGCGATGGCGTCTTTGAAGCTGCTGCGACGGCGATGTGGACGATCCGGACTAGCCACGTGCGTCCTCCTTGCTGACTCCGACAACGGAGCGGGTTGCGGCGGAAACGTGTTGCGGCAGCGGCGGCGTCGGGAACGCGCCGTCGGCAACAGCGGGTGTGCGCACCGGTGGCGGCTGTTCCGGATAGCCGGTGATGACGCTGAACCGTCTCCGGTGCAGATACACCAGCAGCGCCAGGGTGGTCACCGTGCTGGTGATGGCCAGAATGAGTTCCCAGTGCGGGTAGCCCGCATTCCGGACGCTGCGGAGTACCGCGGCGACGATCACCCACACCAGCGCCAGCGGGATGAGAATCTTCCAGCCCAACGCCATGAACTGGTCGTAACGCAGCCTCGGCAGTGTGGCGCGCAACCACATATAGATGAACAGGAAGACCCACAGCTTGGCGGTGAACCAGAGCAACGGCCACCAGCCCTGGTTGGCCCCGGCCCACATGTTGATCGGCCACGGGGCGTGCCACCCGCCGAAGAACAAGGTGACCGCCAGCGCGGAGACGGTGGCCATGTTGATGTATTCGCCCAGGAAGAACAGCGCGAACTTGAGCGACGAGTATTCGGTGTGGAAGCCGCCGACCAACTCACCTTCGGCTTCGGGCAGGTCGAATGGCGCCCGGTTGGTTTCGCCGACCATCGAGGTGACGTAGACCAGGAATGACGGCATCAACAAGAACGCGAACCAGATCCGGTCTTGGGCGGCCACGATTTCCGACGTCGACATGGTGGCGGCGTAAAGGAACACCGACGCGAAAGCCAGCCCCATCGCGACTTCGTAGGAGATCACCTGGGCGGTGGACCGGATGCCGCCCAACAGTGGGTAGGTGGACCCCGAAGACCAGCCGGCCAGGATGATCCCGTACACCCCGATCGATGACATCGCCAGGATGAAGAGCACCGCGATCGGTAGGTCGGCTGTTTGCAGCGGGGTGCGATGGCCGAACACGGTCACCTCGGGCCCGAACGGGATGACCGAGAACGCCGTCATCGCCGGCACCACCGAGATGATGGGGGCCAGCGTGTAGATCACCCGGTCGACGTCGGTGGGGGTGATGTCCTCCTTGAGGGCCAGCTTGATCCCGTCGGCCAGGCTCTGCAGCCAGCCCTTCGGTCCGACCCGGTTGGGCCCGGGGCGCATCTGCATGCGACCCAAGATTTTTCGTTCGATGACGATCGCGAAAAGTACGGTCAGCACCAAGAAGACGAAAACGGCGACCGCCTTGCCGATGATCAACCACCACGGGTCGTTGCCAAACGAGCTCATCATGACGCCTTTCCGATCCGGACCACGGCGCCGCCGGTAACACCCAGTTCGCGGTGCACCGCCGAGTCACCCGAATTCATCGGCAGCCACACCACCCGGTTCGGCATCTCGGTGATGACCAACGGCAGGTTGATCGACCCGCGCGAAGTGGCGACGCTGACCGGATCACCTGCCGCGACGCCGATCTCGGCCGCGGTGTCAGCCGAGAGCCGCACCACCGGCTTGCGCGCCGTGCCGGCCAGGTGCGGCTCGCCGTCCTGCATGACGCCGGCATCCAACAGCATCCGCCAACTGGCCAGGACGGCCTCACCTGAATCCGGCTGCGGCGGCCGACTGGGCGCCAGATCGGGGGGGTCGACCCGTTCGCCGTCCCACGCGCCCAGCCGTTGCAGTTCGGTGCGGGCGGCGTCCACGGTGGCCAGCCCCAGACCGACACCCATCTCGTCGGCGATGGCGTCGAGCACCCGCACGTCGGCCAGCGCGCCGGTCTCGCGCAGCGTGACGTCGAAGCGGCGGTGCCGTCCTTCCCAGTTCACGAAGGTGCCAGACTTCTCGGCCGCCGGTGCGCTGGGAAAAACCACATCGGCACGTTCGGTGACGTCGCTGTGTCGCAACTCGATGCTGACCAGGAAATCGACGGCGTCCAATGCGGCCAGCGCCGCCGCCGGATCGGCCAGGTCGCCCGGTTCGACACCGGCGACCAACAACGCGGCCAGGGTGCCGTCGGTGGCCGCCGCCACGATGGCGTCGGTGTGGCGGCCGGGAGCGGGCGGCAAATCGTCTGGACCGTCGAGCTGCCAGTGCTGCGCGATCTGCGACCGGGCGGTCGCGTCGGTCAGTGGGCGACCGCCCGGCAACAGTCCGGCCAGCGCGCCGGCGTCCAGGGCACCGCGCTCACCCGCGCGGCGGGGCACCCATCCCAGCCGCGCGCCGGTGGCTTTGGTCAACCGAACCGCCGCGGACAGCGCACCCGGCGCGGTGGCCAGCCGCTCACCGACCAGCACGATCGCACCGGGCTGGTGGAGCAGCTCACCGATCTCACCATCGCGCAGATCGTCCAGCACCGTTGCCTCACCGCCGGGAATGACCGGCACCAGGGTGCCGAACATCTTGGCCACGGTCCGGTCGGCAAACGGTGCGACGGAGTAGACGCGGGTCTGGTGCTTGCGGGCCGCTTTGCGCAGCCGCAGGAAGACGATCGGTGACTCCTCCTCGGGCTCGAAGCCGACCAGCAGCACCGCAGGTGCGTCCTCCAGGTCGGTGTAGCTGACGTGTTCGGGCGCCACCGCGGCAACGTGTGCGGCGAGGAAGTCGTCCTCTTCGGCCGAGTGGGGCCGCACCCGGGCATCGATGTCGTTGGTGCCCAACGCCACCCGGGCGAACTTGGCGTAGCCGTAGGCGTCTTCCTCGGTCAGCCGGCCGCCGGGCAGCACGCCGACCCCGCCCCGGCTGCGCGCGGCAGCCAGCCCCTGCGCAGCTCGCTCGAGCGCCTCGGGCCAGCTCGACTCGACCAGCTGACCGTCCTCGTCACGGACCAGCGGGGCGAGCAGCCGGTCGCGCTGAGTCGCGTAGTGGAACGCCCAGCGGCCCTTGTCGCAGTTCCACTCCTCGTTCACCTCGGGGTCGTAACCGGCCATC
>CAZPZQ010000184.1:0-6924 GCA_964590745.1 uncultured Mycobacterium sp.
GCAGCGGCAGCACCAGGTTGGCGACGCCGAACACGATCGGAGTGGCATAGAACAGCAACATGACCGTGCCATGCATGGTGAACAGCTGGTTGAACTGCTCGTTGGAGAAGAACTGCAGACCGGGCACGGCCAGCTCACTGCGCATCAGCAGCGCCATCAAACCGCCGATGAAGAAGAACACCATGCACGCGACGACGTACATGATCCCGATCAGCTTGTGATCGGTGGTGGTCACCAGCTTGTAGATGAGGTTGCCCTTGGGGCCCACCGGCGCCGGGAAGGGCCGGCTGATCTCCAGTTCTCCACGTGCGGGTGCTTCGGCGGTCAAAGTTCCTCCAAACATCCAGCCGTCCGGGGCGTGCTGGGAGATTGTGCCCGAATCCTAGCGAATCTTAGCCGTCGGCCGTCCATCGCGTAACCACGACTCCTACAAGCTGTCGTACTCGTTGTGCCGGTCCGGATGTTAGCGTCGGCCCGTGGTCTGGGCCGATAGTCGCATAGCGGTAGCAGCGACATTGACGGTGATGTTGGTCACTGTCACCGGTTGTACAGCGGGCCCGCCGGGTTCGCCGTCGGAGTCGGTGATCACCAGTACGACCAAGATCGCCGGCGCCGGTGTGCTGGGCAATCAGCGCCGGCCCGACGAATCCTGCGCCGCCGAACCCGCCCGCGCCGATCCGGGTCCGGCGCTGCGGTGGGCCGGCAATGCGGCCGGCACCGAGCCCGAGAGCGCCGAGATAACCGCCGAACCGCAGCGCATCGTGGCGCTGTCCGGCGACCAACTCGACGCGCTGTGCGCCCTGGGCTTGCAAACACGCCTCGTCGCCGCTGCACTGCCGGACGATTCTGCGACCCAACCTGCCTACCTGGGCAGCGTCGTGCACGAGTTGCCTGCCGTCGGAACCCGCAGCACTCCGGACTTGGCGGCCATCGAGGCCGCCCGGCCGGATCTCATCCTGGGGTCACAAAGCTTGACGCCGAACCTGTATCCAGCACTCGCACGGATCGCCCCGACGGTCTTCACCGGTCCGCCGGGTGCTGCTTGGGCGGACAACCTGCGCGGTGTCGGCGCCGCGACGGCGCGCACCGCCGCTGCCGACGACCTGCTCGACCATTTCGCCCAGCACGCCGCCGAAACCGGCGCCGCTCACGACGCAGCACACTTCCAGGTGTCGGTGGTGGCCCTGGCCGAGAACGCCCTACGGGTGTACGGGTCGAGGAACTTTCCGGCCAGCGTGCTCAAGGCCGTCGGCCTGGGCCGGCCCGCGGCGCAGCGGTTTACCGACAAGCCGTACCTGGAAATCGACACCACCGATGCCGTTCTGGCCCGCGGAGCTGATTTCGCCGCGGCCGACGGCGATATCGTCTACGTCTCGTTCACCTCACCGGCGGCTAAGGACCGCGCCGGCACGGTGCTGGACAGTGCGCCCTGGCGCAGGCTGTCCGCCAACCGCGATGAACGGGTGTTCATCGTCAACAACGAGGTGTGGCAGACCGGACAGGGCCTGGTCGCTGCTCGCGCCGTAGTCGACGACCTGCGCTGGGTGGACGCACCGATCAACTGAAGACGCAGCGAACGACACCGAGGCGGCCCGCACCGTGAGTCTGGCCACTAAGCGCTCCGGCAGGTGGCGAAATTCGCTTCGTTTAGCTAAGTTTTTATCGATTACCGCACGTAGAAGAGGTTATTCACGATGACGACTGTTGCTGCCTACGCCGCCTCCTCGGCCACCGCGCCGCTGGTCAAAACCACCATTACCCGCCGCGAACCAGGTCCGAACGACGTGGCTTTCGACATCGAGTTCGCCGGGATCTGTCATTCGGACATCCACACCGTCAAAGCCGAGTGGGGCCGGCCGCACTACCCGGTGGTTCCGGGCCATGAAATCGCCGGCGTGGTGACCGCGGTCGGCTCTGAGGTCACCCGGTACCAGGTCGGCGACCGGGTCGGGGTGGGCTGCTTCGTCGACTCCTGTCGGCAGTGCCCGAGCTGCCTGGCCGGACACCAGCAATACTGCACGGGCAGCGGCATGATCGGCACCTACAACGCCGTCGGCCGAGACGGTCAGCCCACCTACGGCGGCTACAGCGGAGCCATGGTCGTCGACGAAAACTATGTGCTGCGAATTCCGGACTCGATACCGCTGGACGCCGCCGCGCCATTGCTCTGCGCGGGGATCACCCTCTACTCCCCGTTACGGCACTGGAACGCCGGACCCGGCAAGCGGATCGCGATCGTCGGCCTGGGCGGGCTAGGGCACATGGGTGTCAAACTCGGTGCGACGATGGGGGCCGACATCACTGTGCTGTCCCAGTCACTGAAGAAGATGGAGGACGGCCTGCGGCTGGGCGCCAGCCACTACTACGCCACGTCTGATCCGGCTACGTTCCAAAAACTACGCAACAGTTTCGACCTCATCCTCAACACCGTGTCAGCCAATCTGGACCTGGGCGCATATCTGACGCTGCTCGACGTGGATGGCACTCTGGTCGAACTCGGGATGCCCGAGCACGACATGGCGGTGCCGGCACATCCGCTGGCCGGGATGCGACGCAGCCTGTCCGGATCGATGATCGGCGGCATCGCCGAAACCCAACAGATGCTCGACTTCTGCGCCGAGCACGACGTGCGGCCGGAAATCGAAGTGATCGAGCCGGATTACATCAACACGGCATACCAGCGAGTGCTGGCCAGCGATGTGCGTTATCGGTTCGTCATCGACACCCGGTCACTGTCCTGAGTTGCCGGCTCGCCGAGAATCCACCGGTTCGCCGACGCGCAAGGCTACCGCGGTGTAGATGAACTGGATCAGCGCGGTGGCCACGAGCAGCAGCAGCCCCACCGCATAACTGTTGCGCACCGGATCGTAGGTCGCGCCCATCACCAACGGCGGAAAGTAACCGCCCAATCCGCCGAAGGCGCCGACGATCCCGGTGACCGAACCGACCGATCCGGCGGGAGCGCGGCGGGCCACCCAGGCAAACACCCCGCCGGTGCCGATGCCGAGCGCCGCCGCCAGCGGGATGAACGTCAAGGCCGACCAGAGATCGGCAGGCGGCTTGAACACCGAGATGAGCGTCTGCACGGCGATCCCGGCCAGCGAGGCCAGCACCACGTATTTGGGGGCGATGTGGTCCGCCAGTGCGCCGCCCAACAAGCGGGCCAGCACCGCCGCCAACGCAAACGCGGCGGTGCGGCTGCCCGCGTCGACTTGGGCGAATCCGTAAATGGTCTTGATGTAGGTCGGTAGGTAGTTGGCGAATGCCACGAACCCGCCGAACACCAGCGCGTACAGAAACGACATCTCCCAGGTCACCCGCAATCGCGCCGCCGCTTTGAGTTTCGGCACCACCGCGGTGGTATTCGGCACGAAATACGGGCCGTTACGCATCACCAGGATGCACAGCAGCGCGGTCGCCGCCAGTGCGGCCGCGACAATCACATGCGTGGCGAACAAGCCGAACCACCGGACCAACCGGGGGGTGAAGAACGCCGACACCGCGGTGCCGATCATGCCCATCCCAAAGACCCCGGTGGCAAACCCCCGGCGGGTCGGGTCGTACCAGTTGTTGGCGAACGGAATACCGATGGCAAAGACCGTGCCGGCTACACCAAGGAAGAACGCGGCGACCACCAGCATCGGATACGAGCCGATCTTCGCGGCAAAGCCGACCAGCAACACCGGAGCGATGGAGGCGAGGCACACCCCGATGAACATGGTGCGACCACCGAAACGGTCGGTCATCGGCCCGGTGGCAATCCGGCCAAGCGCCCCCACCAAAATCGGGGTCGCCACCATCAGCGAGTGGGTTTGGGCGGTCAACTTCATCTGGCTGGCGTACTGGGTCGCCAACGGCCCGACCAGGTTCCAGGCCCAGAAGCAGATCACCGACGTCCAGGTGGCGAGGATCAACTGCACGCCGCGCAGGGTCGCCCGGTCCGGTTGGCCCACGGTCTTCACCGGCTCATGCAATCACCGCAGAGACAGGTTGGCGAGCGATTCGCGCCAAGTCACCGTAGCGGTCCGGCCAGCAGGCGTTGCTTCTGCGCGCTGAACTCATCACGGGTCAGCAGTCCAGAGTCGCGCAGGTCGGCGAGGTCGCGTAACCCGGCCGCAATTTCGGCCACCGGGCTCTCTGCTGCCTGCTGCGGTTCAAGCACGTGTTCACCGGCGATGGACTTCGGGCGGTCGCCAACGGTCGACCCGACCTGTTCCCTTCGCCCGCGGCCAACGGTGCCGGCCAGGGCGCTCCCGCCCATACCTGCCAAGGCCATCTGGCTGAATGCGGTTGCCGGGGTCCCCGCCAAGGCGGCCGGTGCGACAGGGCTGATGGCCGACAGTCCATAGGCGGCGGTGCGGATCTGCGGGGCGGCGGCGGCCCAACTCAACGGCACCGATAACTTCCCCGCCGACAGCGCTGCGCCCATCGCCGCCGATACCGGCGCCGGGGCGGCACGCAGGCCAGCGGAGAGCGGCGCCGAGCCGTTCATCAAGGCGCGCAGGTCGAGCACGATTTCGGATAGTTGGTCTTGCTGGACGAGAATGCCGTGTGTGTTGTTGAGAATGGCGTCCCCGTTTGCCAGCAGCAGTCGATTGTTCATCGCTGCGGCGTTCCATGCCGAGCCGGCTATCGACGGGTTAACCGACGCTGCACTGGTCGCTACTGCGAGGCTGACCGTCGGTATCACCGACGCCAGTTCCGCCGGTATTATCTCCTGCGCCGGCGCTGCCAGCGCCGCCGCCGAGATCAGCTGCGACGATACCGCCTGACCGGTACCCTGGGCGCCTCCAGCGGCTTGGTTCACCGCTGCGGCCGGGTTGGCGGTCCGCGCCGCCGGGGTGAACGGTGTCAGCGTTGCGGCGTTGGTCGCCGAGCCGGCGTAGCCGTACATGGTGGCAGCGTCTTGGGCCCACATTTCCCCATATTGCGCTTCAGTCGCGGCGATGGCCGGCGTGTTCTGCCCGAAGATGTTGGTGGCGATCAGCGTCGCCAACTGGACGCGGTTGGCTGCGATTACCGGCGGCGGCACCGTCATCGCAAAGGCGGTCTCATAGGCGGCTGCGGCGGCTCTGGCCCGGGCGGCGGTCTCCTCGGCCTGCGCCGCGGTGGTGGCCAACCACTCCAGGTAGGGGGCAGCTGCGGTCGCCATCGCCGCCGACGCGGGACCCAGCCACGGCCCGTTGGTCAAATCTGACAGCACTGACTGGTAAGCCGTTGCTGCGGAATGAAGTTCGCCAGCCAAGCCGTCCCAGGCCGCTGCTGCTGCCAACGTCGGCCCTGAGCCTGGGCCGGTGTACATCAGTCCGGAGTTGACTTCCGGCGGTAGCGCTGCGAAATTCATTTCTCAACCTCCTTCAACCCGCAAACAGTGCGGGTAACTGCGGGATTTCCTCCCTCGACGCCCGTTAGCCCGAACCTCTCGGTGCAGCACGGTGCTGTTGAGTCTCAACCAGTAACCGATGGTTGGGTGGCGGTTTGGTGCGCAGCCACCCTTCGGGCGTGAGCTAAGCCGCGCGTGCGGGGGCGTTCAGCCGGACCGCGGCGTATGCGCCGGCGACCAGTGCTGTCGCCACTAACAGCAGCAACCCGACGGTGTAGTCATTGCGTACCGGATCGTAGGTTGCGCCCATCACTATTGGAGGGAAATAACCTCCCAATCCGCCAGCGGCCGAGACGATTCCGGTAACGGAACCGAGTGATCCGGCCGGCGCCCGGTGGGTTATCCACGCGAAGACGCCCCCGGTGCCGACCCCCAGCGAACTTGCCAGCGCTATGAACGTCGCGGCCGACCACACATCAGGGGGCGGTTGGACGGCCGCGACCGATGCAGACACCGCCGTGCCGGCTAGTGAAACCAGCACCACATGCTTTGCCGCGATGCGGTCGGCCAGCGCACCGCCAACGGGCCGGGCCAGCACCGCCGCCAGTGTGAACGCAGCGGCGCGACTTCCCGCTTCGACCGCGGAGAATCCGTAAATGGTTCTGACATAGGTGGATAGATAGTTGCTAAACGCGACGAACCCCCCGAACACCACTGCGTACAGGAACGCCATCTGCCAGGTGAACCGCAATCGGGATGCGGCCTTGATCTTCGGCAGCACCGCGGTGGTATTTGGCGAAAAGTGGGGTCCGTCCCGCAGCAGTGCAATGCACAGCACGGCGGTCGACGCCAGCGCGACCGCAATGATGGCGTGGGTGATGAGCGGCCCGAATGACCGGGCCAACCGCGGGGTGAAGAACGCCGACAGTGCGGTGCCGGCCATGCCCATCCCGAACACACCGGTCGCAAAACCACGCCGGGCGGGCGCATACCAGTTGTCGGCGAATGAAATCCCGACCGCAAACACCGTGCCAGGCACGCCCAAGAAAAACCCGGACACCAGCAGCAACGGGTAGCAGTGGGCGGCTTCGGCCGCCCCGACGGCCAGCACCGGACCCATGGCGGCAACCGAGACGGCGGCAAACATGACCCGTCCACCGAAACGGTCGGTGAGCGGTCCGACGATGATCCGGCCCAACGAACCCACCAGGATCGGGGCGGCCACCAACACCGCCTCCTGGGTGCTGCCCAGGTCCATTCGGGCCGCATCCGTCAACGCCAGCGGTCCGATCAAGGCCCATGCCCAGAAGTTCATCACGGAAACCACTGTGGCGAGAACTAAGTTCGCGCCGGGCCGGGTGCTTATCCGACGAGTTAGAAGTTCCAGTCCTCATCCTCGGTGACGACGGCTTTGCCGATCACGTACGAGGAGCCCGACCCGGAGAAGAAGTCGTGGTTCTCATCGCCGTTGGGCGAAAGAGCCGACAAGATCGCCGGGTTGACGTCGGTTTCGTCGCGCGGGAACAGGGCTTCATAACCCAGGTTCATCAGCGCCTTGTTGGCGTTGTAACGCAGGAACTTCTTGACGTCCTCGGTGAGCC
>CAZPZQ010000185.1:0-6895 GCA_964590745.1 uncultured Mycobacterium sp.
CGCCACCGATAGCCCTTTTTGTCCGGCGGCCAGGTTCCGCCGATAGAACGCATTGGACTCCGCGGCGGTGGAAAACCCGGCGTATTGCCGAATCGTCCACGGATGGTTGACGTACATCGTCGGATACGGCCCGCGCAGGTACGGCGGCTGACCCGGGAAACTGTCCAGCGGGTAGCCGGCGTCGACCGCTCGCCGGCGGTCGGCGCCGGTGTACACCGGTTTGACCGCGATGCCCTCCGGCGTGTGCCACTCCAGTTGATCGGGGGTGTAGCCGTGTGCCGCTGCGGCGGCGGCGATGTAGGCGGTGACAGCCGCCGGGCCGACAGTCCCGGGACTGCGTTCGCTGCGCAACGGAACCCCGGCGAAACTGCCGAGCATTCGGAAGGCGTGCGACGTGCTGGTGCTCATCTTCGTCAAGCCCCCAATCGGCTGAGCAGATCCGACAGCGTCTGCACCGCATCGATGTCCGCGGTCAGATAATCATCCGGTCGACCGGTCGCGGTCGCGTGGTGCTGTTCGGCGCCGGCCAGGTAGATCCGTTCCACTCCGGCGTTTCGGGCCGCTTCGACGACGTCGGCGGCCTCCGCAGCGTAGCGGCTGTCGGTTCCGCAGAGCACCGCGACCTTCGGCGATCCCGCCTGGCTGACCGCGGCGGCGACGGCGGCCGGCGTCACCGTGCCCGGGTTCACCGCCTCGATGCCGCCGGACGCCAGCAGATTCGTCGCGAAGGTAATCCGAATGTTGTGTTCGGCAAGCGGCCCCAGCGGAAGCAGTAACACCTGCGGACGTGAACCAGCCTGTGCCAGATAGCTATCCGATCGATCGCGCAGCGCTTCGAACTGCGCGGCGTAGCGTTTGACGGCGCCGGCCGGATGTGGTTGCAGCAGCGGCGGCTCGGCCAGATTCGGATATTCGTTGACCCCGGTGATGGCGATCCGACGATGCGCGATGGCGTCAGCGCGCTGGTCGGCGACCGCACCGATCTGGTCGGCGACGTAGCCGCGGGCCTCGACGAAGCCGCCGCGCGTCTCAATATCTTGGAAACGCCGCCAGGCCTGTTGGGCCAGTTGCTCGGTGAGGTCTTCAACGAACCATGACCCACCGGCCGGGTCGAGCACTCGGCCTAGATGCGACTCCTCAAGCAGCAGCAACTGGGTGTTGCGAGCGATCCGGCGAGAGAAACCGGGCGGCGCTTCGGTAAGTCCGCCGGGGATGGCTGCATCAAAGGGCCGAACCAGCACGGTATCCGCGCCGCCCAGTCCGGCGCCGAAAGCCGCCACGGTGGTGCGCAGCATGTTCACCCATGGATCGCGCTGGGTCATCATCGGTAGCGACGTTTCGGCGTGCAGTGTGGTCGCGCCGCCGTCCGGCTCGCCGGCCACTTCGGCTATCCGTGCCCATAGTTGGCGTGCTGCACGCAGTTTGGCGATCGTCATGAACTGGTCACCGTCAGCGGCGAGGCGGAAACTGATCTGCTGCAATGCGCGCGAAACCGCTAGGCCGGATTCGTCGAACCACCGCAGATACGCCACCGCGGCGGCCAGACTGCCGGCCAATTCCCAGGTCGGGTCGGCGCCCAGGTTGTGGAATGCCGGGCCGTCCACCGTGACCGCGCGGACACCGTCGAGTCCGGCGATCCGCGACGTTACTGCAGCCAGCTCGTCGATCGGTGCTGCGGCTAGGCCGCTCAGTGGCGCGGTCAGCGGATCGGCGCCCAGGTCGACCGACAGCAGATTACGCCGAGACGGTTTCACGTGTTCAATCAGCGACAGCATGGCGTCGGCAGCGGCGGCGAATTGGTCCTCGGCATGTAGTGTCACCGGCACCAGCTCGAGGTAGACACCCTCGAGTGCCCGGTGCAGCTCGTCGGGTGGCACCCCGCCGGGCCCGACGCGCACGACGACTGCGCTCACCCCTTCGGTCAGAGCGAGGAGCACAGCGCCGTTCGTTTCGGAAGCCGATACCTGCCCGGCGACCGGGAACGTCTCGGAAACTTTCCAGCCGGTGTTGACGTCGCGGAGTGCGTCGCCGCCCCGGACGTAGGGGGACTCGCCGGGCAGTGGCCACTCCGGCAGTTCGTCGAACGCCGTGTACAGCGCGCGGATGGACAGGCCGTCTGACCCGACCACCGGGGTGTCAAGCAGCCGTTCGGGCTGCCCTCCGGTTTCCCGGTCGAGTTCGGTCGGATCGCGGCGCGAACTCTTGGCCAGCACGCCGGCCACCGCTGCGCGCCAGCGCGCGCGGGCCCGCTCCAGCTCGGCGGGCAACTCGACTGACACCGGCGTCTCCTGTTGTCGCAGCATATGGCAAGGATGGGTCGACAGCCAGGCTAATTGATACGTGCCCGCACCCGCGGGGTCAGGTCCTCGGCCGGGACAAAGCGGGCGGCAAAACACCCCATGAGTGATGCCTGCCGCTAACACCGAGGCCGTAATCTCGTCGAACGTGACGACCACCCGTGCCGGCCGCCAGGCCGGCTGTCCGCAGCCTGTGCCGGCGACCACCGCGACTCGTTGGCCGCCGGCTTGGCCGCGGCTCACAGCGGCGGGTGTCGTGGCTATCGCGTTGGTCACCACGGCGGTGTTGCTTCCGATGCCGACTGCGGTGCAGCTACGCGACTGGGCGACGTCGGTCGGTCCCTGGTTTCCGCTGGCATTCCTGGTGGCGCACATCGTGGTCACGGTCCTTCCGGTTCCGCGCACCGCATTCACCCTGGCCGCTGGGTTGTTGTTCGGGCCATGGCTCGGGGTGGCGTTGGCGGTCGCGGCGAGCGCCGTCAGTGCTTTGGCCACGCTGCTGTTGATGCGCGGGCTGGGCTGGCAATTCAGCCGTTTAGTGCGCCACCCGAGGATGCATTTGCTCGATGCCCGCCTACGCGAACGGGGTTGGCCAGCGGTGGTGTCGCTGCGGTTGATCCCTGCCATCCCCTTCTCGGTGATCAACTACGCCGCCGGCGCGTCCGCGGTCCGTCCGCTGCCCTATCTGTTGGCGACGTTGGTGGGTCTAGCCCCGGGCACTGCGGCGGTGGTCGTTCTCGGCAACGCGCTGACCGGCGATATCAGCCTGCTGCTGTTTGCGGTCTCGCTGGGCACGGCGGCGATCGGGGTTGCGCTGCTGGTCCGCGAGGTGCGAAGCCACCACCCAGGTTAGAAATGCACCTGGGGCGGGGCTTGTTGTCCTTGCGGGGCTTGGTAGAACGGCCGGGCGGTAACTCGGGCCGGGCCTGCGATGAACATCCACGGGATCGTGACGACTCGCTGGTTCAGCGTGGCCGCTGCGTCGTTGTAGAACTGGCGGGCGAAGGCCAACTGGTTCTCGGTGTCGGTGAGTTGGTCCTGTAGCTGCAGGAAGTTGGCGGACGCCTTGAGGTCCGGGTAGTTCTCGGCGACCGCCAGCACGTTGCCGATCGCCCGATCCAGCCGATCCTGTGCCTGTGCCTTCTCGCCGACAGTGCCGGTCTGTGCGGCCCGCGCCGCGCCGGTGCGCGCAGCGGTCACCTCCTCGAAAATCGAGCGCTCGTGTGCCGCATACCCTTTGACACTGTTGATCAGGTTGGGCACCAGATCGGCGCGTCGGGTCAACTGAACGTCGATGCCGCCCAACGCCTCCTGGGCTTTGACGTCGAGTCGGCGCAGCAGGTTGAATCCGACGACAGCGACCGCGACCAACAGGGCCAGCAGGGCCGCCACGACGGCGAGGCTGATGTTCATTCGCTACCTCTTTTCGATGGTGTTGATGGGTGGTGTCGCCCGCCGGCGGGTGCAGTGGCTCACCACGTGCCTCCGCCGCCACCGCCGCCGCCGCCCCAACTGCCGCCGCTGCTGCTGAAACTCGATCCACCCGAGCCACTCGACCTGGCCGACGCGCTCCGGTAGGCACTGATCGACGCGGCCACCGCCGCATCGAAACCGGCGAACCCGCCGGACGAGTACAGCCTGGCCGCACCGCCCGGCGATCGGGCCGGGTACCAGGGCGGCACCGGAGGCTGCTGCCCGGTGGCAGTCCGGTATTTCGCCGCCCACCGGTCGGCGACACCGAACGCCACGGCATAGGGGATGTAGGCGGTGAACAGGTCCCGACGCGCCGAGAAGTCGAACCGCTCCTCGGCAGACGGGGTGGCCAGCATTCGCTCGAAACCGGCCGCTCGCGACCACAGTCGGCGACCCGACGGGGTGTGCCGGGTGCCCACGCCGGTAGCCAGCAGACCGGTGCCTGCGCTGGCGAAGCCGGCAAACGGCAAGCCCCACATCGTTGCCGTGAACGCACCGGAGAACCCGACGAGCGCCAACCCGAGCGCGGCGACCACGGCTACTCGACCGGCCCGCTCCCAGACGGCCGACACCACATACCCTTCGGTGCGGGCCCACGATGCACAACTGGATGTCAGCGCGTTGGCTGCCGTGCAAAGTTTCTCACCGGCCTTCAGGCTGCCATTGGCACGGAAAACCGCGTCCACGGCGGTGACTTGCAACGTTTCACCGACCTTGCGGGTCACCGGGTCGATTTCCGTCCACTGATCTGGGGTGCCGACGCCGGTGAGTGTCCAGTGCTGGGAACCGGCGCCGGTCAACCGCACCAGTTTCCGCTCGGCCAAATACAGCAGGCTGGCGACAACGGCATGGTCACCGACCGTCTCCTTGACGAGGTAGACGGTCTGCACCGGTCCCATCCGGTCGGGTGGGGTGTACATCACCGGGAAACCGGGGGACGGTTCGCGGGAGCGCCGGGCCCACAGGTAGCCCGACCCGGCGGCAATCGCGGACAGCAGTGCGACCAACTTCGCCGTTGGCCACGAGCGGCCCAGCATCCGGTCGAACCGCGCCGTCCACGGCAGCATGACTCGGTCCGGGAGCGGCACCTGCAGGTCGATTCGCACGGTTACCGGGTGTTGCGCCGGGAGAGACTCGGTGGTGACCGTGACGCGATTCGTGCCGGCGCCAGCTATGGCACACGGTGTCGCACCGGTGGCGTCGGCGGCGCACTGCACCAGCCCGGACGGACCCGGCAGGTCGATCCCCACTCGGGCAGTGTGGATCGGCATCGCCCAGAACCCGACCACGTTAGAGTACAGGGTCGCGCTCGGCACGCCGGGGTTGTTGCCGGCGTGGGTGGCGAACTCACCCGGTGCGGCCGGGGGTTTCGCCAGCATGCCGGCGATGGCGTAGTGGATCGCGTACGTGTGCACGCCGGGCTGCACCGTCTGGTCCGGGTCACCGATCTGGGCGACGTAGACCCGGTCGTCGTCTCGCCATGAGTAGCTCACCGGGACCGGCCGGTCGTCCATGGTGACTGTGGTGATCGTGGGAACAAGCCGGGCGTGCGGTTCGGCGGGGTCGGCAACCGGAAAAAATCGGAAGATGCCGTGCCGGCCGGCCGGCATGCTCACTGTCAGCACCTCGGTTGCCGTCAGATGCCCGTCGGCCGCGACCCGATAGGTCGCGTCATAGCGGTCGATCGTCGTTTCCGAGTCGGCCGGCGATCCGGCCGGCGCCGATGCGAACGCCGTCGCAAGGCTCTGGTGGGCGAGCGGCCACGACATCAGCAGAATCGACAGCACGAGCAGCGCCGTCGACAGCAGTCGCTGCCGGGTGGGGGTGAGCGGCCAGAAGACATAGCGCAGGCCGGGCCGGACGAACAGCACGCCCACGATGGCAAAAGCCACCAGCAACGCCACTCGCGTTCTCCCTTCCCGACGATCACTTCGCGCCGGGTCGCTGTGCCACGTCGGTCGCCCGAGTTCGGCGGCAGGTCATGATCTTCACATACCGTCGAGCGAAACGAAACATACATGTTACGCGCACAGCGTCGATCGGCGATAGCTCGGTCGGTGGCTGCCGTTGGATCGCGGGTTCTTCGATGTCGCCCGCTGATACGTGCGCCGATCTGGATGTTTCGGATGCGCGCCGGAGCGATGTTGGGTTCGCGCGCGTTGATGATCGAACACATCGGCCGCAGGTCCGACGCTCGGCGGTAGGCCGGGCTGGAAGTCATTGACCGCCCCGCAACCGGCACCTACCTGGTGGCTTCCGGATTCGGTGCCGAAGCGCAGTGGCTCCGCAACGTTCAAGCCAACCCGTGAGTGCGCGTCTACCTAAGAAGCCGCGCTCCGGCGCCGACAACCACGCGGGTGGAACCGATTCACCGCGGTGCCGGAGCGGACGCTGGGTGTCGAAGTCACCGAGACCGACAGACCGCTGCCGTTGATCGAGCCATGGCTGGACGCTTCTCAGCGGTTCTGACCTGCCGCCCGGGCTTGCTGCCCCGGTCAGGTGTGGCTCCCCGGGGGCCAGCCGTTGATACATTCCAGCTCGAGCGAGGTCAGAAGGTGCAGTGTAAGCGAACCAGTGATTGAAGCTCCGTAATCGCCAAGCCGGCTCCAATCTGGCGGATATGGGCCGGTCTGCAGCCAAGTTGCTCCCCGAACGAATTCCGTTGTGTTAAAGTACAACTCGTAGTTAAATCACCTCTGACTTACACAGAATCGTGACAGGCCCTGTGCACCAGCCATCCGGTGCAGGAGCGGCTCCGGCGGCCGAGGCCGCCGCTCGTGCGGCCTGCACCCAGGTAGGTGCGCGGCGTCGATGCGTTCATCGACCAGCCACCACATCGTGGTCGTCGAGGCTTTCGCCCCCAGGACATGCTCACGGTCGCCGCACAGTTGCCCGACTGCGTCGCTGCAATCCACCCCGTCGGCAACCGCGGCAGCCAGATCAGCGAAGACGTTCCCAGGGGCGTACACCCACGGGCTCCGGTAGGTATCCGCCAACGCCGCGGTGACCTGTGCTGCCAACCCGATCCGGTCGGCGAGTTCACGCACCATGGCTATCCCGGCATGCGACACGACACTATGACCATCGGCAGAAACTCTCACCCGTGATTCCACCGCGATATTCTT
>CAZPZQ010000186.1:0-6895 GCA_964590745.1 uncultured Mycobacterium sp.
CTCGATGTCGTCCAGTCGGTTCTCGACGTGCCGCAGGTCCGGCAGGATCAGGTCGACGCCCGGCTCGTCGTGGCCGGGGAACAGCACCCCGCAGTCGATGATGAGCAGTCGGTCCAGGTGCTCGAAAACCGTCATGTTGCGGCCGATTTCGTTGACTCCGCCCAGCGCGGTGACTCGCAGCCCGCCGACGGCCAGCGGCCGCGGCGGCCTGAGGTCGTCATTCACCCGCGGTCACCCGAGCACCGAGGCCGTGCGCATATCGACGGCTAGTTCTTCGGTCTGCGCCGGGGTTGCGGGCATCTGCGGCAACCGGGGATCGCCAACGTCGAAACCTTGCGCGCGCAGCCCGGCCTTGACCATGGTCACTCCGCCGGTGCGGGCCATCGCATTGCACAACGGAGCGATCGACACGTTGATTTTGCGGGCCGTGGCGACGTCGCCGGATTGGAAGGCCGCCAACATTTCTCGCAGCTGACTTGCTGCGAAATGGGCGATCACACTGATGAAGCCGGTGGCGCCCATCGCCAGCCAGGGCAGGTTCAGCGCGTCGTCGCCGGAGTAGTACACCAGCCCGGTTTCGGCCATGATCTGGGTCCCGGCGTGCAGGTCGCCCTTGGCATCCTTGATGCCGACAATCTGGGGATGCTCGGCCAGCTCGAAAATGGTGTCGGGTTCGATCGGCACCCCCGACCGCGCCGGGATGTCGTAGAGCACCACCGGCAGCGCGCTGGCATCGGCGACTGCGGTGAAATGAGCCACCAGTCCGCGCTGCGACGGCCGCGAATAATACGGCGTGACCACCATCAGCCCGTGCGCGCCGACACCGGCGCACGCCTCGGCCAACCGCACACTGTGCTCGGTGTCGTTGCTTCCGGCACCGGCGATGACGCGAGCCCGATCGCCCACGGCTTCGACCACCGCCCGCAGCAGGGTGAGCTTCTCGTAGTCGGCGGTGGTCGGCGACTCGCCGGTGGTTCCGGACAGCACCAGACCATCGCAGCCGGCGTCGACGAGGCGGTTGGCCAGTCGGACGGCGGCCTCGGTGTCCACCGAGCCGTCCGAACCGAAGGGTGTCACCATCGCGGTGAGCACGGTGCCCAGTTCCTTGGGGGCGTCAAACCCGCTGGTTGTCACGGTCTAAGGGTACCGGCAGCGGCCCGCCCAGCCCAACGTGATGCGGGCACCCGTCAGGCTTCGGTGGCCAGCGGGCTGGTCGCGACTTCGGTGCCATCGGCCAGCGTGGTGATCTGAAAATCGTCGAACACCGGCGGAGCGACTTCGGCGAGCCGACGCAGACAGGCAACCGCGAGTCGGCGCAGTTCCACATCGGCATGCTCGCTGGCCCGCACCGCGACGAAGTGCCGCCACGCCCGATAGTTGCCGGTCACCACGATGCGGGTCTCGGTGGCGTTGGGCAGCACCGCGCGGGCGGCCTGTCGGGCCTGTTTGCGGCGCAGCACAGCGTTCGGCCGGTCGCCGAGCCTGGCCTCCAACCGCGCCAATAAGTCGGCGTAGGCGGCACGACCGGCATCGGCCGCCGCCGCCAGAATCTGCTGCAGTTCCGGGTCTCCGGCCAACTCGGGCGGTACCACGATGCGGGCGTCCGGTTCGGGCACGTAGCGCTGAGACAGCTGGGAGAAGGAGAAGTGTCGGTGCCGGATCAGCTCATGAGCGCACGATTGCGAGATCCCGATGATGTACAAAGTGACGCTGGCGTGTTCCAGCACCGAGAAGTGCCCGACGTCGACGATGTGCTGCAGAAAGTCGGCGTTGCCGGCGGTGCGCGGGTTGGGCTTGGACCAGCTCTGATAGCACGCTCGGCCGGCGAACTCGGTGAGTGCCAGACCGCCGTCGGCGTCGGTGTCCCACGGCACGTCGGGTGGTGGAACGAACTCCGTTTTGGCAATGAGTTGCACGCGCAGCGGCGCCGTTTGAGCCACGGCGCTCCACCATAACCCGAGCGCAACGTCTGTCGATTTGTTAGTGACTAATATGTTAGTTTCTAACAATAAAAGCGGAGGTGGCATGCAAACCCAGGTATTGGTGGTCGGCGCGGGACCGACCGGATTGGCGGCCGCGTGCGGCCTGCGGGCCGCCGGTGTCGACGTCCGGGTGGTCGACGCGGCGGCCGGACCGGCCACCACGTCACGGGCGCTGGCGTTGCAGCCGCGCGGCGTGGAAGTGCTGGCCCGGTTGGACGCCTTGGGAAACCTGCCCGACCGCGCCCTGCCGATCAGCCGGCTGGTGGTGTTCGTCGACGGACGACAGTTGGCCAGCCTGCGGGTGGACCAGGCGCTGCGGCCCGACGAGCCGGGCCTCCTGGTGATATCCCAGGCCGAAATCGAAGGTGCGCTGCGGGATCGGTTGACCGGCCTGGGTGGGCACGTCGAGTGGGACTGCGCCGTCACCGGTCTCACCGGCGACGGCGGCGGCGTCACGGTGGCGACGGCTGCTGGCTCGGAGATCCACGCCGGGTGGGTGATCGGCGCCGATGGCGCACATAGCGCGGTTCGCAAGGCCGCCGGCATCGGCTTCGCCGGCGCCGCGCTGATCGAACGGTTCCTGCTGGCCGACGTGCAGGCCCGCCTGGACCGGCCGCGCAATGCGACCGCGGCCTGGCTGCGCGGCACCGACCTGCTGGCCGCCTTCCCACTGCCCGGACCAGATCTGTGGCGGCTGATGGCAACGGCTCCGCCGGACGGCGTCGGTGACCTCGAGTCGGACCGGGTGGTTGCCTACCTGGCGGCCCGGTTGGCCGCCGAGGCGGGCGGGACGGTGCACTCCGCCGAGTGGACGTCGACGTTTCGCATCCAGCGCCGCGTGGCTTCCACCTACCGCCGCGGCCGGGTGTTGCTCGCCGGTGATGCCGCGCACATCCACAGTCCGCTCGGCGGGCAGGGGATGAACACCGGAATCGGCGACGCAGAGAACTTGGCCTGGAAACTGGCCCTGGTGGTGTCGGGGCGAGCGGACGTCGGTCTGCTGGATACCTATCAGGCCGAACGCCGTCCGATTGCGCAGGATGTGGTGGCGTCGACCAGTCAGGTGACGAAGGCGGCCCTGGGGCAGGGCCGAACGGCTCGGCTGCTGCGCGATCGGGTGGCCGTTCCGCTGCTGAACCGCGGCTGGCTGCAGCGGCTCATCGCGGAGAAGGGTTCCCAGTTGCGGGTCACTTACCGACGCGGGCCGCTCGGTGATCGGCGCTGGCGGCCCGCTGGACTGCGGCCCGGCGATCGAGTGCCCAACCGCCGCTGTTTGCGCGGCGATGGCACCGCGGTTCGGCTTCACGACGCGCTCGGACCCGAGTGGGCGCTACTCGGGCCGACACCGCTGGCCGAGCTGGCCCGGGCCCGCCTCGGCGACGTGGCCGCGCTGCGTTCGGACCGAGAAGCACTGCTGGTGCGGCCGGACGGGCATCTGGCCTGGCGCGGCACCGACGCACTCGCACTGTCGGCCTGGCTCGATGATGCGCTGCGACCGCGGGTCGGGGCGCTGCTTCGATGACTGTCGCCGGTGACTGGCGGGCCCGCAAGAAAGCCACCACCCGCCGGGTCATTCAGGAGCAGGCCTTGCGGTTGTTCGCCGCCAACGGCTACGACGCCACGACCGTTGAAGACATCGCCGCGGCGGCCGGGGTGTCGCACATGACCTTCTTCCGCTACTTCCCCCGCAAAGAGGCCGTCGTCGAATCCGACGACTACGATCCGCTGATGCAGCAGTTCATCGCCGCCCGGCCGGCCGACGAGCCGCCGCTGGTGGCGCTGCACGCCGCGATGCGCGCCACGGTCGCGGCCATCGTGGCCACCGACCGCGAGACGGTGCTGGCCCGCATCCGGCTGATCATGGAAACGCCTGCGCTGCGGGCGCGTCTTTGGATCGCCCAGGACAGCACCCGCGAGTTGTTCGCCCGGGCCTTGGCGCGGCGGGCCGGCCTGGCCGAACCCGACCTGGCCGCCACCGTGCAGGCCGGCGCGGCACTGGCCGCCAACGGTGCGGCCTTTGCGGCGTGGGCGCGATGCGAGGAGGCCGACCCGGTCGAGCTGATCGACACCGCGTTCGCCGCGTTGACCGCGAGCTGAACCGTCAGGCGCTCAGCCGGCCGGCACCTTGGCGGCGATCTGGGTGGCGATGACGACGGCGGTGTCTTTCGGATCGGTGCTGCAGGTGTTGACGTCGACGGCGACGTTGTTGCGAACGGTCAACGCCCGTCCGCAGCCACCCCACGGCGAGGCGCCGGCGTCCCGTTGGGTCGCAACGGTGCTCAGCACGCCGTTGGCGTTGGATATCGGCCCGGTGGTCCACTGCGAACCGCTCTGGGTGTGGGTGTATTCGTGGCAGGCCGGCCACTGTTTGGCAGAGGCGTCAAAGAATGCGGCGGCCTGTTTGGCGGTGGGAAACAGCACCACCGCTTGGTCGACGAAGTGGGCGTTGTCCTCGCCGTCGCTCAGGGTCTGCTCGCGGACCGCGGTGAAGCCGCTGCCCGCATAGACTTGGGCCTGCGCGGCGCCGTCGACGGCCAGGCACTCCCTGGGTTCCATGGTGGCGCTGTCATCGGATAGCGCGTCATGGCTGCCGGTGACCTTCATTTCGGTCACCTCCATGACCGGGTTGACCTGATCAGGGGTGAGCAGCAGCCCCTTGAGCGCGTCCTCGGCCACGGGCGGCGCGGTCGTGGTGGTGGTCGTGGTGGTGGTTGTGGTTCTGGCGTGCCGGTGTCCGCTGCCCTGGCCACATCCGACTGTGAGCGCGCCGACGGCGACGGCTGCGACGGCGGCAATCACTCCGCGCACCTGCTCACCCCCATTCCCGCAGCAACCGACTGATCAGCATGAGCGTACCGTCGTTCGAGACCTATCAGGCTATTACGTCGACGGCAGGCTCGCCCGCAGTTCGGCGACGAGATCGCCGCGCTGCCCGACCGTGACGCCGCCGAGCCCGAGCCAGGACGCCATTGTCAGCAGTTCACCGGCCAGCGCGGCGGCCACCCGGCGATGTGACTGACCTCTCTCGGCGAACGCGCCGATGACGTGCAGGGCATCGCGGGCCCGGTCGGCCTTGAGGTCGACCCGGCCGACCAGTTGCCCGTCCAGCAGCAGCGGCCACACGTAGTAGCCGTAGCGGCGCCGGTCGGCCGGGGTATAGATCTCGATGCGGTAGTGAAAATCGAACAGCCGCTGCACCCTCGGCCGAAAGAAGATCAGCGGGTCGAACGGACACAGCAATGCGGTGCCCCGGTCGCGGCGCGGGACCGGCTGATCGGCCCGCAGATACGCCGGCGCGTTCCATCCGGCGACCTGGACGCGCTCCAATTCACCGTCCGCCACCAGCTTGGCCAGCGCCGGTTTGGCCTGGGCCGACGACAATCGGAAATAGTCACGGATATCGGCCTCGGTGCCCACCCCGAGCGCGCGACCGGCCCGCGACACCAGCGCCCGCACCGCTTCGACGTCGTCGACGTCGCGGGCCAACACCGCCGGCGGGAGCACCCGCTCGACCAGGTCGTAATGGCGGGCGAACCCGATCCGTGTCGCGGTGGTCAGCACACCGGCGGCGAACAGCGCCTCGGCCACCCATTTGGTATCGCTGCGACTCCACCACGGACCCTTGGCCGTGCGGCGCGCACCGCGGCCGCGGGCCATCAGGTGCGCTTCGATCCGTCCGGCCGTGGCCGGCCCCAGTTCGGTCACCGCGGCGACCACATCGTCGGCCAACCGCGGGTTGGCCCGCACGACGTGGGTATGCCAGCGGCCGTACCGGTATTGCCGCATCCGCCAGCGCAGCAATGGCCAGTCGTCGACGGCCAGCAGCGCCGCCTCGTGCGCCCAATACTCCACCAACAGTCGCGGCGCCGGACCCCAAGCCGCACAATCAACGAGGTTGCGGTCATAGGGCCCGAGCCGGCTGAACACCGGCGCATAGTGGGCGCGCACCGCCACCGACACCGAGTCCAGTTGCAGCACCTGGATGCGCGCAATCAGCCGGCGCAAATGCGCACGGCCGATCGGGACCGACGATCTGGACGGCGCCGGATCGGTGAATCCTTGTGCTGCGACGGCGATCCGGCGGGCCTGCGCTGCGGTGAGCGCAGCCCGCGGGCTCATCCGGTCCGCCGGTAGCTGTGGAACCGGTACCGCAAACCCGTCGTGCTGGTCAACCAATCACCCGACGTGCACTGCCAGGCCTCGTCCAGCACCGGCGCCACCGCGTCCGCGTCACGACGCGGCAGCTCGATGCCAACCTCGGTCACTTCGCAGCGGGTGGCCAACGGCAGCGCGACGGCATAGATCTGCGCCCCGCCGATGACCCAGATCTCTTCGCCATCGAGCACATCCTCGAGCGCACCCACCACCTGCGCACCGTCGAGCCGGTAGCCAATCCGGCGACTGAGCACCACATTCGTCCGATCGGGCAGCGGCCGCACCCGGGGCGGCAGCGATTCCCAGGTCAACCGGCCCATCACCACCGTGTGGCCGACAGTGAGCTTTTTGAACCGGGCCTGATCCTCGGGCAGTCGCCAGGGGATGCCGCCATCACGGCCGATGACCCCGGAGGTGGACTGGGCCCAAATCAGGCCCACGGTGCTTGCTGCGCCACTCCTCAGCATCGCTGCGCTCTGCATCGTCGTCGGCGACCCCCGTCATACCGCGACAGGGGCTTTGATCGCCGGGTGCGGATGGTAATCCCGGATCTCGATATCCTCGAAAGTGTAGTCGAAAATTGAATCACGTTGGCGCAGAACCACATGCGGATATGGTCGAGGGTCGCGGGACAATTGCTCGGTGACCTGCTCGACGTGGTTGTCATAGATGTGGCAGTCGCCGCCGGTCCAGATGAACTCGCCGACCCCCAGCCCGGACTGCGCCTCCATCATATGGGTGAGCAGCGCGTAGCCGGC
>CAZPZQ010000187.1:0-6828 GCA_964590745.1 uncultured Mycobacterium sp.
GCTGCGCAGCGGCGGGCGCCAAAGTGGCCGCCACCGCGGCGGCGAACTGCACCGTCACGTCGACGGTCGATTCGTCGCCTGGAGCGGCTGCCCTCGCCTCATCCAGAGCGCGCGCCGCGTCCCACACCGCTGCGGTGGCTCGCTCGGTGTCGGCGATCATCTCGGCGCACTTGTGCTTGACGGCCTGAAACTGGCCGATCGGCCGACCGAACTGCTCGCGGATCTTGGCATACGCCGCCGCCGTGTCGGTGGCCCACCGCGCCACCCCGACTGCTTCGGCGCTGAGCAGGGTGGTGATCAGCGCATGTGCGGTCGTGCGGTCGAGGTTATGCAACACCACGTCGTCGCCGACTTCGATGGCGTTGGCCCGCACATGCGCAATCGGCCGCAGCGGGTCAACACTGGTCACCGGGTCGATTTCCAGTCGGTCGGCGTGCAGCACCATCCATTGGTCGCCGCTGTCGATTGCCACCGGCAGCACCAGGATCGACGCTTGAGCCGCCGCCGCCACGGCTCGCGCCTCACCCCGGATCACCAGCCGGTCACCCTGTCTGGTCGCGGTCAGACCCGAATCAAGGCCATAGGCGCCGATCGTCGCACCGGAGGCCAGGTCGGTGAGTACTTTCGCGGTCGGGTCGTGGGCAGAGATCAGCGCGCTGGCAATTGCCGACGGCACGAAGGGCCCCGGTACGGCGCCGTACCCGAACTCGGCCAGCACCACCGCGAGTTCCAAGATGCCGAACCCCTGTCCGCCAACGGCGTCGGCCAGGTGCACACCGGCCAGGCCCTGCTCGGCCGCGGCCTGCCAGTACGGCGGCGGGTTATCGAGCGGGGTCTCCATCGCTTCGTGCAGCATCTCCGACGGCGCGGCCCGGGTCACCAGGGCCCGCACCGAAGCAGCCAGGTCTTGATGTTCGGACGTGATTGCTATCGACATCGACGCGCCTCCCCTTGTTCCGGCAACCTCTCAATTTACTAACCGGTCGGTTGGTTGACTACCTGGGCCAGCGGTATCCGGTCGCGCAGCCGACGACAGTTGTCGACGGCCGCCGCGAGGTAGCGCCGCATGGTGTCAGCCGTGTACCAGCTGACATGCGGGGTCAACACCACGTTGTCCAGGTGCAGCAGCGGGTTGTCCGGCGGCACCGGCTCGACGGCGAACACGTCCAACCCGGCGGCCGCCAGCCGGCCGCTGGCCAGGGCGTCGGCCAGGGCTGCCTCGTCGACGATAGCGCCACGAGAGGTGTTGACCAGCACTGCCGACGGCTTCATTCGGCGCAGCGCGGCCTGATCGAGCAGGCGGTGGCTGTCCGACGTCAGGGGCAGGTGCAGCGAGACGATATCGGCCTCGGCCAGCAGTTGCGGCAGCGGTCGCCAGCCGGGCAGCCCGTCGGGGCCGGTGCTGGTGTGCAGCACGGTGGCGCCCATCGCGGCGACCATCCGGGCGACCTGTTTTCCGACGTCGCCGTAGCCGACCAAGCCGACCGTGCAGCCGCCGATGTCGCGGCAGTGCTCGCCCAAGGCGGGATCGGTGGGCCAGCCCCGCCCGGTGCGGGTCGAGCGGTCCAGTTGGATCAGCCGGCGCAGCGCGGCAAGCATCAGTAGCACGGTGCCTTCGGCCACCGACGGTGCATTGGCGCCGGGCATGTTGGCCACCGCGATGCCGCGCTCGGCGGCGGCGTCGACGTCGATGGTGTTGATTCCGACGCCGAACTTTTGCACCAGTCGCAGCCGCGGTGCGCCGCGCAGGTCGGCACCGGACAGCGGTCGCAGCACGTGCCAGATCACCTGGGCGCCGCTCAACTCGCGGTAGAAGGTGGCGTCGTCATCGGCGGCGCACCACCGGATGTCCAGCCAATCGGCTTCTGGCCGAACCAGGTCGAGCACCGACCGGCCGGGCACAAAATGAGCAAGGACGGTTAGCGCCACCGCTTTTCGATCCAGTCGGCGATGAGGTCGGCCTGCCGGTCGCGCGCACCCGGCGTGGTGAAGTAGTGATCGGTGTCGATCGCGCATCGGGTCTTGTCATCGCCGGCCAGCGCGTCGAAGATCCGTTGGGCGTCCGACGGGAACACCCCGGTGTCGGCCTCGGCATTGATCACCAGTGCCGGGCAGCGGATCCGGGCCAGGTGCGGTTCGGCGCGGGTCTGGGCGGTGTGCAGGCTCCACATGCCCAGCCAGTTGCGCAGCGTGCACGCCGCGGCGATGCCCCGGGCAGAGCGATTCGCTTTGGCGGGCACACCGGCGTAGCACATGTTGGGCGTGCGACTGGTGGGCTCGATCGCCGGATCCACCATCCGCGGATCTGCCCAGGTTCGCATCACCGTGAAGGGTCGATCGGAAAAGCCGGCGGCCCGGACACGGTTGAGCTCACGTTCGGCCCAGTCGGTGATGGCGTGGTTGCGAGCCACCTGCGCCGACCGGTAACGGGTGATGAATTCCGGCGGATACGGGGGACCGTTGTGGTCGTTGAACAGGTCGAGATGGGGATCGCTGGCCACCGGGTCGTTCTCGTCGACGACGGCGCCGTCCATCCATGCGGTCAGCACGTCGGGACGCCCCGGGTGCGCGGCGCTGGCGATGTAACCATCGGCGGCGGGCAGTTCGGTGACGCCGGCGGCCGGCCGCATACCGGACAACGGCGTCACGTTCGGCTCGACCGCCTGCGACTGGTAAGCGGCCATCAACGAACCGCCGCCGGAGTTGCCAAGCAGCACAACTGTTTCGGCGCCGGCCACCTCGCGCAGCCAGCGGACTCCGACGCCGATGTCGACCAACGCGTGATCGAGCAGGAAGCTGCTTTCGAAGCCGCGGAAGCGGGTGTTCCAGCCCAGGAACCCGATGCCGCGGACGGCCAGGTAGTCGGCGAGGTAGTGCTCGGCGAAATCGATCTGATAGTGGGTGGCGATCATCGCCACTTTGGGCTTACGTCCCGCCGCCCGGTAGTACAACCCCTGACAGGGGTATCCGCCGGCGCCGGCGCGCTGAGCGGTCGGCGATGTCAGGCCGATGAATTCTCGGCTGACCGCGGGTGTATCAGGCATCGGCAGTATTTTCCCGGTGGTAGATGGCCCGGTAGAAGACGTTGGCCAGGGTGTTGATGCACGCTGCGTCATCCGGGTCGCCGGTGGCCGTCCCGGCTCCGCTGAGCTGGGCGTAGCAGAACTGGTTGAACATCGACACGATCGCCACCGCAAGCAGTTGTGCATCATCGCCGGGGCAGTAGCCGTCCGCTTGGGCGCGTTTGACCATCTCGGTGATGAAAGCGATGGGCAGCGCGCACATGTCCTCCCAGTACCGGGCGAAGTCGTCGTTGACCATCGCCAGTTGCGACACGCTGATCATCTCGGCCAGCCGGTTGCGGTAGGTGTGCCAATGCGCCGCCGCCGCTTGACGAGCCCGTTCCCGGTTGGACAGCCCGTGGTTCGTCACCGCCGCGGCGCGTCGTTTGGCTTCGTCGCGGAAACGCAGTGCCCACAGCCGGACCATGGCCTCTTTGGAGTCGTAATAGTTGTAGAACGACGCCGTGGAACGGCCCGCCTCGGCGGCGATATCGGCAACGGTGGTCGCCAGAATGCCTTTGCGGGAGATCACCGCGCGGGCGGCGGCGTCGATGGCGGCCTGAGTTTGGCGACCGCGGCGCGTCGGCAGCTCCGCCCGCCCGGCGGTTTGTGCGGACAGCGTCGACACCCTGCTGACATCCTTCCGAGCGGCCCTGGCGTGGAACTGAATCTGATGTTAGGTTCAGTTTCGTCTCTTGGAAAGGCGGTACCCGCGACGGACCGGAGCTGCGAGATGATCAAACCGCACCACACCAACACCGAATTCGAGATCAGCGGAATCAACCATGTCGCCCTGGTCTGTTCGGACATGGCCCGCACCGTCGACTTCTACAGCAACGTTCTCGGGATGCCCTTGATCAAGGCGCTTGACCTGCCCGGCGGGATGGGACAGCACTTCTTCTTCGACGCCGGCAACGGCGACTGCGTCGCCTTCTTCTGGTTCGCCGACGCCCCGGACCGGGTGCCGGGCATCTCGTCGCCGGCCGCCATCCCGGGCATCGGCGAGATCACGAGTGCGGTCAGCACGATGAACCATCTGGCTTTCCATGTTCCGCCGGAGAAATTCGACGCCTACCGGCAACGGCTTAAAGACAAGGGCGTTCGGGTCGGCCCGGTGCTCAACCACGACGAATCCGAAATGCAAGTCTCGGCCAAGCTGCATCCCGGCGTCTACGTTCGCTCCTTCTACTTTCAGGACCCAGACGGCATCACCCTGGAATTCGCTTGCTGGACCAAGGAGTTCACCGAAAGCGACACCTCTGTCGCACCGCGCACCGCGGCCGATCGGCGGGTTACCGCGGCCGGCTGACCGTCGCCGCCCCGGCTGACGCCGACTACCTTGACACCCGCGGGGACGCCGGCTCATGATCGCCAAACCCGTGTTTCCACAATCGGCAGGTGAAGCGATGGTGACGGCCCGCTCAGCACCGATCCGGCACGTCGAATGTCCGGTCAGCGATCCGGGGGACCCGACACGGCGCCGGGCCGCCGGGCGGCGCCGCCTGAGCATGGCCGACAGTTGGGAAAACCGGATGTGCGGCCGGCCAAGGTTAATCGCGGTAGAGCGCAGCATCGGCCAGCTTGTCCAGTAGCGCAGTCAACTGGTCGACCAACTGATCGGGGTTGAACCGCACCTCACCGGCCAACCACGCGCTGATGGTCTGCGCCACCCCGCCGACCACGAAGTGTGCCGCCGCTTTGATCCGGTCGTTCTCCGGCATGCGCAGGATGGCGACGGCATGCTGGCCGGACAGCATCGCCAACAGGGCACTGGATTCCACCCGTTTGTGCACCACGACCGAGTTGCTCAAGTGCGCGCTGAACAGCAGTCGCCCGATCCGGGCATCACCGGCGATGGTGCGCACGATATTGGCGATGCCCGCGCGGGTCTGCTGATCGGCCGGGGCCGCGTCGACCACGTCGCGGGTGCTGGTGGCCAGGTCAGCGATAACCCAGTCAAAGACCGCGCTGACGAACTCGTGCTTGTCGGTGAAGCTCTCATAGAAGTAGCGCGCGGTCAGCCCGGCCTGCCGGCAAACGCCGCGCACGGTCAATTCGGCGATGTGGGCGCGGTCCGCGCCGAGCAGATCCAAGCCGGCCTCCAGGAGTCGGGCTCGGCGGGCGGCCCGCCGGTCGGCGGCGTCGACCCCGGCGTACGGGCGGGCGGTCGACAGCTGGGGTCCGCCCGATTTGAAAGCCATGGCGATCATCTTGACACCGGGCCAACGTCGGAGCAATATCAGGAAACGAACGTTCTCACAATTGGGAAGGTGGTCGCCGTGGCAGCCAGCACGCAGGTCCCCCAGGTTGAACGCACGGTCAGCGAACCGCCGGACCCGAACCGGCGGCAGGCGCCCAAGTCGAAACAAGGCATGACGATGGCTGACGGTCTGTTCGCGGTGTCGCTGCTGGCCGGTTCCGCGAACGTGATCATGGAACTGGCGCGGCCCGAGGTGGGCTACGGCGTGGTGGAGAGCCGGGTGGAGAGCGGGCGGGCGGACCTCCATCCGTTCAAGCGGGCTCGCACCACCATCGGTTATCTCGCGGTCGTCGCACTGGGCACCGACGACGAGATCAGCGCCTTCAAAGCGGCCGTCGACCGGGCGCACCGGCAAGTCCGGTCCACCACGGAGAGCCCGGTGAAGTACAACGCGTTCGACCCCGAGCTACAGCTGTGGGTGGCGGCGTGTATCTACAAGGGCTCGGTCGATCTCTACCGGATGTTCTACGGCGAGCTAGCCGACGACGACGCCGACCGGCAGTACCAGGAAGCCAAGATTCTGGGCACCGCGCTGCAGGTGCGCGAAGAGATGTGGCCGCCGGACCGGGAGGCGTTCGACAAGTATTGGCAGGAGCAACTCAACACCAACATCCACATCGACGATGTGGTGCGCGACTACCTGTACGAGATTGCCGCGGTCCGGATGCGCGGCGTAACGCTGCCCGGCCCGCTGCACAAACTGGTGGAGGCGCCGATGCTGTTCATCACCACCGGCTTTTTGCCGCAGCGCTTCCGCGACGAGATGCGGTTGCCCTGGAGTGCGGGCAAGCAGCGACAGTTTGACGCGCTGATCGAGGCGTTACGGATGGTCAACAACGCGACCCCGAAGCTGTTGCGGCAACTGCCGTTCCGGGCGCTGATGTGGGATATGCGTTGGCGGATGCGGACCGGCCGCCCGTTGGTGTGAGCGAGTCGAGGTGCGGCGATGGTTGAGCGTTTCAAGGTTGGCGACCACGTCCGGTGGAATTCGGAGGCCGGCCACGTCAGCGGTCGCATTACCAAGGTGCACACCCGCGACACGGAGTACAAAGGGCACACCCGCCACGCCAGCCCGGACGAGCCGCAATACGAAATCAAGAGCGACAAGACCGATCATGTCGCGATGCACAAGGGCTCGGCCTTGACGAAGATGGACGACTAACTGGTCGCGATGCGCTCACGGCGTTGAGCGTGCGGCCAGGGCGGGACTTTCGCCGAGAATTCGCCCAGTGCGCACACTGAACGCCATAGACGCACAGTCAGTGCGAGCCGCTATGTTCCGCAGTTGCGGATGTTCACATAAATTCAGGATGTAAGTCGTGATCTAACCCTCGATCCAGTCCGCAGCTACGGGTTATCAGCGAGTCGTCGTCAGCGTACAGTTCATGGGTGTGCCGGGGCGGCCGGCTCGACGTTGACCGGAACTGAGCCGGCTCGGTTTGCGACCAGTTGGTAACCAGAAGGGAGTGTTGGGATGAGTATGTTGGATGCGCATATTCCGCAGTT
>CAZPZQ010000188.1:0-6800 GCA_964590745.1 uncultured Mycobacterium sp.
CAGTGTCGCCTCGGCGGGCGGTAGCACGCCGCCAGGGCCCGCAACACCGGGCACGCCGAGCGGGACGCCGGCGCCCGGGGCGGCCCCGGCCGCGACAGGAGCGCCAGCCGCGGCAGCAGCGCCGGCCGCACCGGGAACGCCAGCTGCGACCGGAGCGCCGGCCGCCACCGGCGCACCGGCCCCCGGACCGACAAAGAGTTCAACACCCGCCTCGCATACCGGGCCGCCCATTGGAAACGGAACCGCCATCAGTTCAGGACTGACGACCAACGAATTACCGCACAAGCCAATGGCCGTGAATGCCACGATGCTGAATCGATTGAAGGTCTTCAACGCTGACTCCGTTGTTAGTTGTTGAGCCCCCCAATAGGCGCAATCCTGTGATTGCAGATAAACCGTATCACATAGCTGTAAGTACATCGGTGTGGAACTGAATTCGTTATTCAACCGATGCGAGGCGTTGCTTTTTTATTTTGACCTGTGACGCCACTGCCGCTGGCGGCTCGCGCCGGCCACTACCCCACCGGTAGCCCGAGCCGGCGACCATTTCGTTTGAGGACAGCCAGTGCGAGGACAGCAGCCCCGGCCGCCCCGAGTCCCTGCGCCCAGCCAAGTGGACCGATCGGCGTGGACCCCAGCAACTGGCTGATACCCGGAATGGTGACCATCGCCGCGAACGCCGCGAACGAACCAGCAGCGGTGACCAGCACCAACGGAGTATGTGAATCCACCAGCATCTGGCCGAGCTCGACGGACACCAGCGCAATCAGCGCGACCGTGGCGGCCCGTTGCGGACGGCCGGTGACGCGAGCCATCGCCCACGCGGCCGTGCCGGCGGCCCCGGTGATGGCGCCACGGACGGCGACCGCTCGCCACAGCGTCTGCTCGTCGATGCCGCGCCCGTCGTGCCGCGCTGGACCGGCGGGGACACTGGCGGCGACGGCTGTTGCCGGCAGCGCATCGGTGATCATGTTCATCAGCAGCAACTGCCGCGCGTTCAACGGGGTGTTCCCGGTGAGTGCACTGCCGATGACGGTGAAAATCACCTCGCCGGCGTTGCCGCCGAGCAGCCCGACGACCGCCGCCAGCACTCCGCGCCACAGTCGTCGTCCTTCGTCGATGGCGTCCACCAGCGAGCCGATGCGGCCGTCGGTGAGCACAATATCCGCGGTGGTGTGGGCGGCGTCGCTGCCGCCGGCGACCACACCGACGCCGACGGTGGCAGACCGGATCGCAGCGGCGTCATTGGCGCCGTCGCCGACCATGGCGCACACCCGTCCGGATTTTTTGAGAGCCTGGACCACCTGCACCTTGTTTTCCGGTGACATTCGGGCGAAGATCACCCGCTCACCGACGACCTGTTCTCGTTGACTGCGGGACAGCTCATTCCATTCGCTGCCGGTGACCACCTGCTCAGCATCGACCGTCATGCCGAGTTCGGCGGCGATCGCCATGGCGGTGACGGGATGGTCTCCGGTGATCAACCGAACGGCGACGTCTCGGGCGGCGAGGTCGGAAAGCAGTTGTCGCGCTTCGGTGCGCGGGGTATCAGCAAGGGCGAGAAACCCGGTCAACACCAGACCAGCACTGCTGAGTTCGGTGATGTTGTCCGGTTCTTGTCGCAGCGCCCGCACCTGTCGATCGTCGAGTTGTCGATGGGCAACCGCGATCACCCGCAGCCCGGAAGCTGCTAGCTCGGCGACCTTGGCTGCCGCGTCGGTGTGGGCCGCCGAACACGCTGCCAGCACCACTTCCGGAGCGCCCTTCACGCTGAGCTGCCCACCCTGGACCGCCGCAGAGAACGCCCGCCCGGAGCGGAACGGCAAATGAACTCCCACGCCGCGGCCGTCGTCAGCCCGGATCACAGTGCCGGCCGCAACTGCCGCTGCAATGATGGCCTGGTCGGTGGCGTGGGCATGTTGAACATTGTCGGGTGCCGGCGCAGCCAGCGCGGCGCGGCGCAACACCTCGTCGGCCGATGCCCCGGCTACCGGATACACACCGGTGACTTGGAGGCGGTTCTGGCTGAGCGTGCCGGTCTTGTCGAAACACACCACGTCGAGCCGGCCCAACGCTTCCACCGACCGCGGGACCCGCACCAATACCCCGGTGCCGCTCAACCGTCGCGCCGACGCGTACTGGGCCAGAGTGGCCATCAACGGCAACCCTTCCGGGATGGCTGCCACCGCGACCGCAATCGCATTGCCCAGCGCCTGGCGCAACCTCCCACCCCGCACCAGCCCGAGCGCCCCCACCAGGGCACCGCCGGCAAAACTGGCCGGGAAGGCGCGGCTCGCGAGTTCGCTGAGCTGGCGTTGCAAGCCGACCTCCGGTAGATCCCCGGAGGCCAGTTCAGCGGCGCGGCGCAGTTGGGTGCCCGCTCCGACGGCGGTGACGATCGCGGTGGCATGCCCGGCCAACACGGTGGTGCCGGCGTACAGCATGCACTGTCGGTCGGCCAAGTCAGCGCCGGGTGTGGCGTGGGGCTGCTTGCTTACCGGCAAGGATTCACCGGTGAGTGACGATTCGTCGACCTCGGCGTCGGTTTCCTCGATCACCCGGGCATCAGCGGGCACCACCTCGTTGGCGCGCACCTCGATGACATCGCCGAGACATAGTTGCTCGGGCGGAACCGCGTGGTAGCCGGGTGCGCCGTCGGAACCGGCGCTGACAATGCGGGCCGGTGGGACTTGTTGGGCCAACAAGCGGTTCAACCGGCCCTCGGCGCGCAGTTGCTGGGCGGCAGCGATCATCGCGTTGCCAACCAACGCGGTACCGACAATGGCCGCATCGATCGGCGACCCCAGCATGGCAGTGGCGGCCGCGCACAGCGCAATCACCGGGGTCAGCGGGTCGACCAGCTCAGCGCGCGCCGCCTTGACGAACTGCCACAGCGCACTCGGAGGCTGCGCGGATTGACGGCTGGCTTGGCCGGGCCGCGACGACCCGGTCTCCTGCGCCAGCGTGGTCAACAGCGCGCGCACCTGCTCGGGCGACATCGCATGCCACTCGTATGCCGGAGCCGGCCGCGGGGTCGGCGCACCCGCGGCGCGTCGAGCCAACAAGTACCCGGTCAGCAACCCGGCTGCCGCTCCGACGGTCACCGGGCTGGGACCGCGTCGGGCGCGGACACCGGGCACCATCAGCACCCCGCTCAACGCCGAGGCACCGGTCGACAGGACGATCCCAGCCCGGCTGGCCTCCCGGGCCGCCGGCAGAGCGTGCAGCAACTGCCATGCCCCGGCCAGATCGAACAGCAGCAGATCGGCGTCCGCTGGCGTTGTGTCACCGGCAGCCGACATCACCCCTAGAGCCACATCTGCGCCGGACAGCGCCCCCGCCCCGGCTGAGGCCAGCACCGCCACGGTGCGGCCGGCCCGCTGAAGATCCACCACCGCCTCGGTCAGCGCCGCGTCGACACCGCTGCGGGTGACCGGCCGAATGTCATCGAACGCCGGGCGCAACTCGCCGAGGGCGTTGAGCTCGACGGTGATGAGGTCGACCCCGGCTCCGCGCGCCTCTCGTAACACCGCCGAGGCCAACCGGTGGTGAGCCGGCAGCAACAACGCCTCGACTGTTGTCCGGCGGCCGGATTTGCTCGCCGCGCCGCCGGGCAGCGGGTGCCAGCCGGGGGCCAGGCCCGGTTGGCCGAGCAGTTGCTGAGCCCGGCTCCACGCAGTGGACAGCTCGTCGTCGGCGGCGCCGCGGATCCGCACCACCCGTAAATCGGTGTCGCACAGTACCCGTGGGTCGATCAGCAGCGTGTCGATCCGGTCTAGGCGACGCAGCGCGTCGGGCTGCACCGGTAGTACGAGATCTTGGTCGGCGAGCCGTTGGCCGAGAGTCGCCGCGAAAGCCTCGCCAGCGGTGCGCAAGGCTCTGGGCGAGGTGGCTACCGCCGCGGCCGCAGCCGCGTCGAAGTTCCCGGTGGCAGCGCCGGTCAATGCGGTGGCCGCCGCCTGTGCGACCGCGACACGGTTCAGGTGACGCTGTGCTGGCCCCGGCGGTGCTGGTACCGGACGGGCCGGCCGTGACGTTTCGCGCCGGGTGACCGCCGCGGCCAAAGCTGGTGCGCGCCGGCCCAATGCGCGTTCGCGGGCATTACGCTCGCTGCTCTTGAGCACTTGCAACATCAGTTCCACCGACAGTTTCGCCGGCGACAAGGTGAGGGTGTGTGCGGCGGTGTCGGCCAGCGACAGCAAGGTGCTGGTTGCCACCGCGCCGATCCGATCGTCCAGAAGGCCACGCAGCCAAGGCTGGTGCCGGACCAAGGACGCGGCGGCTTCCACGGCGATCGGGGCCCGCGGCAATCGCATCGCGCGGCCGACGACCGCCGCGGTCAGCCCGACGACATTGACGCCCACCATCGCGGTGCGTGCCGCCCAAAGCAGCCCGTCGCCCGGCGCCGGTTCGGTGCGCGTGGCCGCGACGTTGCGCGGCTGCCGGGGCTCGGCGACGTACGGCGCCGGGGCATCCGCCTCGATCGTTGCGGTACTGGCAAGGCTCGGCACGGGCTACTCCCGGTCGGTGACGAGATCGGCAGACCATCGCCGGCACTGCGCTGTTGCCGGCTTGGTCTGCACTGCGGTTAGCGGGCGTCGACCATCAGGGTCGATCCCAAACGCCGACCAACCTACCCGGGTCCAGTCACCTGCAGCAACGTACCGCGTATCCAAATAAACAACGCAGAGTCGTCAATCTTCGCTGCTCATCACAGCCTAATTCAAAAGTTCGATCCCCCATATTTTATATTGAGCAAACGCGGCCGACCGGCTTCTAGAACTCGACTGACCGCGTTGACTCTGCGTCTACGGCGGGCTCTACTCGAACTTTTGCGTGGCAGATGCAGAGTCAGCGTGGGGTGGAGCTAAGGGGACTCGAACCTCGAACCCCCGCGTTTTCCTGCACAAATAGCCTGCGACCTGCATTTTGCTGATCCAGGCGTTGTTACGCGAGCTGTCATTCTCCTGCGGGTATGCGCCGACGTGTTACGTGACGTAACAGTCTGGCGCCGGTCCAACGCACCCAGTGCCTCATCGGCGCGGGATTAGCTGACTGCACTGCACTCGGCTAGGTCGCCAGCAGCCCCAGCACCTCATCGAACGGCAGCACAGTCCATCCTTCGGCCCGGAGAACACGGTGGTCCTCTGCGTCCAGCCCGACGTCCAGGGCGACACGACGGTCCGGCCACGAGATGGAGATCGGTGTTCCGGAGACACTTTCGAAGCCGAGTTCGGGCCGCGGAGCCCCGCCTTCTGCGAGCGCAACCAAGAATTTCCGTTCCGAACCGATAGCGCCGTGGTAGAGATCCGCCCAATCCGACGGCAGCGAATCGGGAAGATCAACGTTTACCGACGGTGCAACGACGGCGTCGGGCGCGACGTCGCTGTCGATGAGCCGCCGAAGGATCTGCTCGGCATCGCCGCGTGCGAGGTAGTCATGGTCCCGCTGATTCTGGTAGCTGCGAAGGCAGCCATAACAGGACGTCTCGGGACCGCATTCGCAGTCACTGACGCGGCCAAGTGCGGCCCGCAATACTCGTTCCAGGTGCGCCTCGACTTGCAGAACATGCCCTGCCCCACCGGGAACGGCATCGAAGAGCGTGATCGACCACTGCTCCTGTCCTACCGGACTGAGTGATCCGCCGATGTCGTCACGTGAGATTTCCAGAACTTCGGATGCGGCCTCCACGATCGCGTACATCACCGACAACCAGCCCGGCCACGTCACGCGAAGGCCGGGAACGCCGACGTCCAGCGACAGCAGGTCAGTCTCGTAAACGTGGGCGAGGTCGAGTAACCGTTGGCTGCCGCTACACGGCTGGTTCTTGAGCAGATGCCTGTGCTTGGGGGGCTTCTTCGGGTCTTTCGACCGCGGCGAACCGTGACCGCACCAATCACAGATCCAGTAGCCGAGCCCCATCGGCCCGTCGGCGAGGGCAACGAGACGCCCGCGTGGGCCTGCGGACACCTCGATCGATCCACCGCTGAACCCCAGAGTGGAGGCGCGCGCCCCCGGCGGTTGGGCGAGGATGTGAATCGAGCCTCCCCATGAGCGGCGCGGCGGCCGCGGCCCGGGCCGCTGCGGCTCGGGCGCCGATACGAATCCGAATTCCGGGATGGTGAGTGTCCTGGGCGGGGAAATCGCTACCTCTCCGCAGTGCTGGCACTGGTCACCGACAGACTCGACGTCGTACCGGAATCCCCCGCACCGCTTACAGACGTGGTAGCTGTACTCCACCAGGTCCCTACCCGGCACCCGGTAGATCCCGCGGGACACCCAAAGATTTCCCCCGGCTACCACCTCAGCGCCGGGGGCATATTCGTATATCGCTTGTGACAAGTCCCGGCTCAGATCAAGAAGCGTTCCCGGTGACTTACCGAGACCGAAGTTGGTGCGAAGTTCAACCGAATCGACCGGAAACCCGTATTTGGGCAGCACATTCCGGTTGGCAAGGAAGCCGAGCAGCTCACGTTTGCGGAGCGTGTTTCCAACTTTCTGATAGCGATCGGCGAGTCCGTGGTTTTTCGCCGCCGACGCAGCCTGCTCGAGTTCAACCATCGTGTCGACCTCACTTTGCAGCTCGTCTCGAACGGTGTGCAAGAGCTCGATCAACGTGACTGCCCAGCCTCCACCGGTGACGTCGATCTCCAGAGCGACCTCGGCCGGAAGCACCCGGAGCAGCGCTTCGCGGACTTCGTCTGGGACCGGGGTCAGGAACGGCTTGACCAGGTCGACCGATGGATCGTTGCCGTCTTGGTGCAGGAAGAATTCCCCTGCCCTCCGGTCGATGCGACCGC
>CAZPZQ010000189.1:0-6787 GCA_964590745.1 uncultured Mycobacterium sp.
CGCCCGCAAGCCGGGTGACGGTGCGGCATTTTTCTTTCACACCACCGACGGTGGTCCGACCGCGGGCTGCGTGGCCATCGACGACGACACCCTGGTGAAAATCATCCAGTGGCTGCGTCCCGGCGCACTGATGGCGATCGCCAAGTAGTCAGGCCAGCGCCGGACCGGGTGTCAGCTTAAAGCCAATGTGCGCCAACGACATCGTCGCCTCGTAGGTGCGGTCATAGCCGGTGGCGCTGATCTTCCAACCGTCTCCGGTGCGCCGGTAGCGGTCCCGGTAGAACGCCGCCCCGAACAGCATGAAGTCGGCCGAGGCGACGATAACTCGATCCTGCAGGTACCAGGTCGCCGCCGCCTGATCGTCGGTCACGGCGATCTCCGGGTGAGCTACCCGGTGCTCGGTGATGATCGCCGGTCCCAGCGACGAACTCAGGTAGTTCACCAGATCGGTTCGATTGTCGAACCGCAGCGGTTCGCCACCGGGCGAGGAACCGTAGTCACCGACGACATCATCGGTGAGCGTGTCGGCGAAGTCGTCCCAGTGCTTGGTGTCCAGGGCCCGCAGGTATCGGTATTTGACTTGCTTGATCGCTTCGATGTCGGCGCTGACGTCGCTCATCACGCCATTGCAGCACACCGCCCAACCGGCCGGCAGCCAGATCAGCGCCGCAGATAATGGCTGACCATCTCGATGAGCGCGCGGCGTTCGGTCCGCCAGTCGAACGCCACCCCGACGATCATCTGGGCCAGGACGAAGCCCCGCAACGCGGCCCAGATCACTTCGACCACACCGGCATCCGCGGGATCGTCGGAGACCAACCGGCCCAGTTCGCCGATCGCAGTGTTCATGTCCAGCAAATGGCGCCGGGATGCCTCGCCCAGGCTGCCGTGGGCGGCGCGCAGGATCTCGAACGCCGCCAGCGATGTGGGACTGCAATAGCACCGCCACGCGGTGTCGACGACACGCTCAACCCGCTCAGGCAGGTCGAGTCCGGCGACGTCCACCGCGGACAGGCTGTCCAGCAGCTTGGTCACCCCGTCGTCGACCACGGCCATCAGCAGCCCGGCCCGGTCACCGAAGTGGTACTGGATCACCCCCCAGGTCACCCCGGCACGTTCGGCGACGTGTTTGGCGCTCGCCGCGGCGAAGCCCTCGTCGAGGATGCAGCGCACCGTCTCGTCGATGATCCGGGCGCGGGTGTCGTCGCCGCGCTTGCGCGGCGCACCGGTCCGCCGGGTGGGACTGGATCCGCGGGAAGTGCGGGCGGTCATTGCGATTGACATTGTTGACTTTATAACATAGATCATTCTATTTTTGATCAGGTGAGCCCGGACCGCAGCCGATACGCCGACCTGTCCCGAGACCAACTCGCGGTCCTGCTGCCCGAATTGCTGCTGATCGGGCACCTGATCGACCGCTCCGGTATGGCCTGGTGCATCCAGGAGTTCGGCCGCGACGAGATGCTCCAGATCGCCATCGAGGAGTGGTCCGGGGCCAGCCCGGTCTACACCCAGCGGATGCAGCGCGCCCTCGGGTTCGTCGGCGACGACGTGCCGACCATTTTCAAAGGGATGCAATTCGACATCGGGTCCCCGCCGCAGTTCATGGACTTCCGGTTCACCGTCTACGACCGCTGGCACGGTGAGTTCGAAACCGCCAGTTGCGGTGCACTGCTGGACGTCGAACCGCTGGGCCAGGACTACGTCTTCGGGATGTGTCACACCATCGAGGATCCGACTTTCGATGCCACCGCAGTGGCGACCAATGTGCATGCTCAGTGCCGACCGGTACACCGCCCGCCGCGGGTGCCGTCCGATCGGGTGCCGCACTGCTGTTGGACCGTGCGGATCGACCCGTCCTACCCGCCGGTCCAGCCGATACCAGCGCTGCAGGTGATACGCGGGACCCGAGCCGCCGCATGGGCGCTCGAGCCGATCGATGAAACCGACCACGGGCTGGCGCAATACTCCGGCCCGCTGCTGTCCGACATCGACTTCGGCGCGTTCTCGCACTCAGCATTGGTACGCCTGGCCGATGAGGTGTGTCTGCAGATGCACCTGCTGTTCTTGTCGTTCGCCATCGCCGTGCGGGCTCGCGCCGGGCCGGACACCGCGCTGGCCGAATCGGTGTGCACCCGCCAACTGACCGGCCACGCCGGGTTGGCGGCCATGCGCTTACACCGTGCGCTGCGCCTGCCCGACGGCATCGACGGTGCGCTGCGGCTATTCGAACTGCATCCACTGTTCAACCCGGCCGGGTACGTGCACGCCGACGTCACCGGCGGTCGGCTGATCGTGCGCCGGTCAGCCGCCCATGATGACGGTGCCTGGATAGCGTTGTGCTCGCCGCGGTCGGTCCGGCCGCTGCAGGCCATCGCCACCGCCGTGGACCCGCATATTCGGGTGACCGTTGACGGGACGGGCACCGACTGGACCGCTGAGCTGACCGAAACCGACACCGCAGCGACCGAACTGCCCGAAGTGTCGGTGACCAAGCTGAGCGGCGGCGCGACGTTCCAGTTCCGCACCAGAAAATCACTGCCGCTCACCGTGGTGTAGTCAACGCCGTGCCGGCGCCGCCAACCCGGTCGACCGGGGCCCGGCGTGTCTGCCGCCGCGGTCTGCCGCCCCCGCCTATCGTGGCGACAGCCGCTGTCGACGCAAGGTAAGCGTTTATGTACGACCCGGTGGGGTTGTCGATCGGGACTGCCCACCTTGTTGCGGTGCGTGCCGGCCAACCGCCGGTGACGCGCCGCTCGTTGTTGACCCTGCTCCCGCATGCAGCACCGCGCATCGGTGCGCCCTTTGAGCAGCCCGGAACCATCGAGAACGGTTTGTTGATCGATGGTTTCGTCGACTGTGCTGGAGCGGGGACGCCGTTGGTCGCCACCGACGGCTCGACCCACCGGCCCGAACTGCTGCTGGCCGACGCCATCCGAGCGATGGCCGGCACCGTCGGCTCGACCGGATCCCCACTCGCGGTCGCCGTCCCGGCACACTGGCCACCCGCAGCGTGGCAGGCGCTGCGGCAGGCCCTGCGTCCGGGCGCCGACCGGTCGGAGCCCGACGCTCTGCCGTACTTGGTTTCAGATGCCGTCGCGGCGCTGACGGCGCTGCACTCCGAGCACGGGGTGGCATCGCGCGGCGTGGTGGCGCTGCTGGATTTCGGTGCCGGGGGTACCAGTATCACCCTGGCCGACGCGGCGTCCGGCTTCCGGCCGGTCGGCGAAACCGTGCGCTACCGAGAGTTTTCCGGCAACGAAATCGACCAGGCGATACTGGCTTACATTCTGGGCGGCACCGACCGGAGTGACGACGCTGCGACGGGTACCACCGCCGTCGGCGACCTTGCCGACCTCATCGATGAATGCCGTCAGGCCAAGGAGTTGCTGTCGGCGCAGACCGCGACCCAGCTGGTCGTCGACCTGCCCGGGTATCGCACCACAATCGCACTGACCAGAGCAGAACTCGAGCAGTTGACCCAGGATCCACTCGGCGGCGTGATGGCGACGCTGGAGGAGATGTTGCAGCGCAGCCGGATTGGCCGGACCGGGCTTGCTGCGGTGGCCACCGTCGGGGGCGGGGCGCAGATCCCGCTGATCGGCGACCAATTGTCGGCGCGGTACCGGATGCCGGTGGTCACCTCGCAGCGACCCCAGCTTGCCATCGCAGTCGGTGCGGCGTTGTGCGCGGCGCAGCACGCGGGAGGTAGTGCGGCCACCCAGGAGGTGACCGCCACGGCGCTAGCGCCGGAGGTCACGACGGCGGTTGTCAGCGTGGGTGCGGCCGGGGCCGAAAGCGACCGCTATGAACCAGAACTGGCCTGGTCCCAGGAGGAGATCCGGCCCGGCGGTGAACCGGTGCCGTTCACCGGTGAGCCCGCTGATTTCAGCGTCGGACGATCACAGCCAGCCGCGCGCCAGCGATCCGGGCGGCCGGAAAACCGGCGGCGCTTCGATCGGCTGCCGCAGTTGGTGGTCGGTCTCGGGGCGCTGGTGGCGATGGTCGGTATCGCCGGTGTGGTGTACACCTTGGCCGCCACGACCAGCGACCAGGCGCCGGCTCAACCGGCCCACAGCAGCGTGCCGGCGGCCGCGCCGAATCCGGAACCGCCATCGTCGGCGCCGGCGGCGCCCGAGCCGGCGGCGACCCCGGGCACCCCCGCCCCACAGTCGCCGGCACCGACGACCACCGACCCGCCGGCGACCACCACAGCGCAGCCGACGACCACGACTACGACAACGACGACAACAGCGACAACAGCGACAACAACGACGACAACGACCACGACCACGACGACAACCACCGCGACAACCACAACCACCACACCGCCGCCGAGCCCCACCGCCACCACGACCACCGTGCCGATGACGACCGAATACTTGAGAATCCCGCTGGTGCCGGTACCGATTCCGATTCAGGTACCGGCGAACTAACCCGTCGGCGAGCACACTGGGGTGAGAGGCACGAGGCCAGGAGGACGGCGATGGGCGACGGCGGCGGGTTCGGGTTCGAGCCCGAAGACTTCGATCGGGTGATTCGCGAGGCGAGCGAGGGGTTGCGCGACGCGTTCAGCCGGTTCGCTCACTTCTTCGCAGCAGCTCCCGCCGACCGGAGCGGCGGCTGGTCGGGGCTTTTCGACGGTCTGGCCCGGATGAGCCGCTCCGGGCCGGCGACCGCCGGCGAGGCCGGCGACGGGGTATGGGCCATCTACACCGTCGGCGACGACGGTGATGCGCACGTCGAACAGGTGTACCCCACCGAGATCGAGGCGCTGCGGGCCAACCGCCACAACACCGACCCCAAGCGCAAGGTGCGGTTCCTGCCCTACGGGATCGCGGTCGGCGTGCTCGACGACGCCGACGAAACCGGGTAGCTGAACCGTGCCGTACCGGTGCGGGCGGGTCCGGCTGGCACGCCATCCGGCGGCATGGTTACATTGCGGGCGTGCCTGAGATGAACCGTCGCAAAATGATGCTGATGATGGGTGTCGGCGCCGTGGCGGCAGCGTCGCCGCTGCCCAAGAGCCGGGCCTACCCGTCGCCGCCGAGTGCGCCGGTGGGTTCGGCGCCGGCCCCTGCTGCGCCGGCTGGCAGTTCGAGTGCCGGGGGGTTTCTCTTCCACGACGAGTTCGACGGCCCGGCCGGGTCGGCGCCGGACCCGTCGAAGTGGACGGTGTCCAATTACCGCACACCGATCCGCAACCCGGTCGGTTTCGACCGACCCGAGTTTTGGTACCAGTACCGCGACAGCCGGGCGAACGTCTTCGTCGACGGAAAGTCCAACCTGGTTCTGCGAGCCACCCGGGACGGCGACACCTACCACGGCGCCCTCGTGCACGGGAACTGGCGCGGCGGCGTCGGCACCACCTGGGAAGCCCGGATCAAGCTCAACTGCCAGACCGCCGGTTGCTGGCCGGCCTGGTGGCTGTCCAACGACGATCCGGGCCGCAGCGGCGAGATCGACTTGATGGAGTGGTACGGCAACGGCGAGTGGCCGTCCGGAACCACCGTGCATGCCAATCCGGTCGGTACGGCGTTCGAGACGCACCAGTTCCCGGTGGACGGCAACTGGCACACCTGGCGGGTTACCTGGAACCAGAGCGGCATGTACTTCTGGCAGGACTACGCCGACGGTATGCAGCCCTACTTCAGTGTTCCGGCCAGCGGTATCGACAACCTGGACTTCCCGATCCGGGAATGGCCGTTCAACGACCCCGGCTACACGGTGTTCCCGGTGTTGAATCTGGCCGTCGGCGGCTCCGGTGGCGGCGACCCGGTGGGCGGCTCTTACCCGGCGGACATGCTCATCGACTGGGTGCGGGTCTTCTGAGAACTCCGGACGGCCGGAGGTAACCTCGCCGCCTTCCATTCCGTATGGTTTCCGGTTGTGGCTGAGATAGATCGACGCAGCGCGATGCTGATGATGGGGATCGGGGTGCTGGGCGCCGCGGTCCCGGCCCGGGTCGCCGGTGCCCGGCCGCCGGCGCCCGCAGCTCCGTCCGATCAGTCGGCCCGAAGTTATCTCTTCCAGGACGACTTCGACGGCAAGAGCGGCTCCGCGCCCGACTCGTCGAAGTGGGCGGTGGCACGGGCCCGGGAGTCGATGAAGGACCCGACGTTTTGGGAGCGACCCGAGAATGTCGGGCAGTATCGCGACGACCGGGAAAACGTGTTCGTGGACGGCAAGTCCAATCTGGTGCTGCGCGCGGCCAAAGACGGCGGCACCTACTACAGCGGCAAGGTTCAGAGCCGGTGGACCGGCGGCATCGGCCACACCTGGGAAGCCCGAGTGAAACTCAACTGCCTCACCGCGGGGTGTTGGCCGGCGTTTTGGCTGGGCAACGACGATCGTGGCGAAATCGATGTGCTGGAGTGGTACGGCAACGGCAATTGGCCGTCCGCAACCACGGTGCACGCCAGGCCGAACGGCTCCGAATGGGCCACCCACCGCATCGCGGTGGACAGCGACTGGCACACCTGGCGATGCCAATGGGATGACGCCGGTATGCGGTTCTGGCAGGACTATGTCGACGGCGCGCAGCCCTACTTCGCCGTCGCGGCCAACTCTCTTGCGGATTGGCCGTTCAACGAGCCCGGTTATCAGGTCTATACCGTGCTGAATCTCGCGGTCGCCGGTTCTGGTGGCGGCGATCCGGGGCCGGGCAGCTACCCCGCGGAGATGCTCATCGACTGGGTGCGGGTCTGGTAGCCCACGGTGGGCGGCGGTTCTTCGGAGCCGATGACGGGAATCGAACCCGCGTTCTCAGCTTGGGAAGCTGATGTTC
>CAZPZQ010000190.1:0-6781 GCA_964590745.1 uncultured Mycobacterium sp.
GATCGCGGTCGGCCAGCCGCCGGGCGAGAAGAACAACACCAGCGGCACGAACATCTCGATGGCGGTGGAAAAGTGTGCCAGCAGCCGCGATGCCCGTCCGGGCCGCAGGTCGTCGGGGAAGTGCTCGAAGAACCGCCGTTTGATCGACCGCGGCCGGACCAGTGGGTTGTTGGACATCATCGTCGAGATGACGAACGGGAAGTGCCGGTTGAGCTTCGACGTGGCCGCGCCGAGCCAGATGACCAGGAAGATGATCTTGGCGGCGACGATCATGTCCACGGCGCTGAAGGCGGCGAACACAAAGGTGACCGCCAGCGCGGCGTAGACCTCGCCGCGGGCGGCCAGGAAGATCACCTTGTCCCGCAGTGCGAGCACAGCCGGGGGGGCCAGGATCGCCACGACCTGCCAGACCGGCAGCACACCGACAGCAGTCTGCAGTTCGGGGATGGGACCGGTGCCGTCGGACACCAACGCGAACAGCGTCATCACCAGCAGCGCCGCGTACAGCGCGACATCGAACGAAGTGCGGGCGGTGCCCCGGGTCAGCGGGATGCGTCCGGGCCAGGGCGGCAGCCGGATGGTGTTCGGGCGCAACCAGTACAGGATCGAGCCCATCGGTGGGAAGAACCGGTTGTTCAGCGGACCGAACCCGCAGCCCAGCCCCACCACCTCGACGAGCATGGTGTACAGCACGGCCTTTTGGAACACGATCGGCTCGCTCCACCAAGAGCCGACGCCGGTGAAACCGTCAATCCCCTTGGTGGTCAAGGCGAACAGCCAAGCGCCCAGAATGTAGAGAACGACCTTGACCGCGTAGAAGAGGTGCAGCGCGACCGGCGTGCCGAAGCCCACCTCGGCCCAGTGCCGAGCCATCGGCCGAATCTTCTCCGCTCGGCCGCCTTTGCTCCATTCGGCGAAATCCACCACCGGCAGGTCCGGTTTGAGAAATCCCATGACCGAAAGGTTAGAACGCGTTCTAGGGTCGCGTGCCGGCACGGAGCGATTAAACTTTTTCGAACCATGTTGCATCAGCCTCTAGAAGAGCGGGTAATAGGAGCCGCCGAGGCCGCGCTCGCCGAGCAACGGTTCGTCAGCCCCATCAACGTCTTGCTCAGGTTGGGCTGGTTGGCGTCCAGCCACGTCGACCTGTGGCAGCAAGGTCGGCTCGACTCGCTGGAGGAAGCCATACAAACCAACCCCGGCAAGGTCCGCGCCGCCATGACGGCGTTCCAGCGGTGGGGGCAACGCCGCGACCTCGAACCATCAGAAACCGAGTACTTCACCCGCACTCGTGACCGACGTAAGCTGCGATTCAGCATGACCGGTGACGCCGACGTCGAGCGAGCCTACCGCACCCACTGGGTGTCACTTGAGCTGCGCCAACGTGCGGTCGAACGCCAAAGCCGCCCACCGGATCTAGTGGTGATCCGGCCGACCAAAGATTGGACGTGCGTGGCCTGCGGCGGCACCGGCGACCTGTTGTTCATGGAGAACGCCGGGCCGCACTGCTTGGACTGCGTCGATCTGGGGCATCTGGAGTTCTTACCGTCCGGGAACGCGGCACTGACCCGACGAGCCAAGAAAGCCAGCCGGCTCTGCGCGGTGGTGGTGCGGTGGACCCGGGCTCGCAAACGTTACGAGCGCCAGGGCATCCTGGTGGAGCCGGCGGCGGTCGAGCGCGCCGAACAGGAGTGCCTGTCCGACGTCGAAGTGCGGTCCCGGCGCCGTGAGCGCGACGCCGCGCGACGAGCCGACGAGGACGTGCGGTTCCACGGTGAGTTCGCCGCCGCGATAGCCGCGTTGTTTCCCGGCTGCCCGGCTGACCGGGCCCACGCGATCGCCCGTCACACCGCAATGCGCGGCAGCGGCCGGATCGGCCGAAGCGCGGCCGGGCGGGCACTGGATCCCGAAGCTGTCCGACTCGCCGTCGTCGCATCGGTCCGGCACCTCGATACCGATTATGACGAATTGTTGATGTCCGGCGTCGACCGAGAGGCGGCGCGAGTCCGGGTCGATGAGACTGTCGACGCTGTACTGACCGCCTGGCAGGCATCGCGGTGAGCAGACGCAAAGGTCCCCGAAAACCGCTGGTTTTGGGAGCTTTTGCGTCTGTTCGGCCGGTTCGAGGCACGTTCAGCGTTACCGTCGGCGCGGTACTGGCGTTCGGTCTGACCCCGTTGGCCACTGCGCCGGCGGCTAACGCTGACGAACTCGACCTGGTCCTCGACCCTGTCTTGACTTCGCTCTCGACGGTGGACCCGAGTGGTCTTGACGCGGTGCCTGCCGGTGATGTCGCTCAATTCTTCGACCAGTTCGTCTACGCCCCGATGCATGCGCTCGAGCAGGCCTGGATCACCAGTCCGTTCGGCGAGCAGGTCGACGGTGTGATCAACGCCGCCTTCGGGCAGACCATCATCGGCAACGGCGTTTCCGGGACCGCTGCACACCCCGACGGCGGCGACGGCGGCTTGTTGTTCGGTGACGGCGGCAGCGGCTGGAACAGTGACGTCGCCGGGGTGGCCGGCGGCAACGGCGGAGCCGCCTTCTTCGGCAACGGCGGCGACGGCGGCGCCGGTGGTGCTGGCGCTGCCGGCGGTGCCGGCGGGAACACCCAGTTCGGCATCGGCGGTACCGGCGGTCACGGCGGCGACGGCGTCGATGGCGGTAACGGTGGTGACGGTGGCAGCGGAACCGGGTGGTTCAGCAGCGGCGGCAATGGTGGCGATGCCGGAAACAGCGGCGTAGGCGGCGACCCTGTTGGTTTGCCCGCCCTGGGCGGGGCCGGCGGCAACGGCGGCTTGTTCGGCAGCCACGGCGTGGTCGGCCACTACGGCACGCTGAGCGGCGCTACCCCCAGTGCAAGCACCGATGTCAGTACAACCGGCCCGTGGTTCACCGACAGCGCTGGACGGGTTGTCATCCTGCACGGGCTTTACGAGGTGAACAAGCTGCCGCCGTTCGAGCCGTCCGCCGTCGGATTCGACGACGACGACGCGGCGTTCTTGGCCGAGAACGGTTTCAACGTTGTGCAACTGGGCATCATCTGGGCCGCAGTGGAACCGGCGCCCGGTGTCTTCAACGACGCCTACCTGGCTGCGATCGCGCAGACCGTACAGACACTGGCCGACCACGGCATCTACACCGTGCTCAACATGCATCAAGACCTCTACAGCAGCACTTTCGGCGGTGAGGGAGCGCCGGAGTGGGCGGTGCAGACCGGCGGGCTGCCCAACCCGCACCTACCGTTCACCCTCGCCACCTTCCTCAATCCCGCCGAAAATCACGCCTGGGATACCTTCTGGTCGAACGCCCAAGGGCCAGACGGAGTGGGGCTGGAGAACAGTTACGCGCAGATGTGGGAACACGTTGCGAACTACTTCAAGGACAATCCCCACGTCGCCGGGCTCGATATCATGACCGAGCCGTACCCGGGCTCACTATGGTTGCAGACTCTGCTGGGCAGCCCGCATTTCGACGCCCAGCAGCTCACTCCCTTCTACAGTCAAGTTGCCTCGGCAATCCGAGCGGTCGACCCGGACACACCGGTGCTGTTGCAACCGAACTTCTTTTTCGACAGCGGCTTTCCCACCGGCCTGGGCGCGGTGAACCAACCGCACACCGCTTTTTCGTTCGACAACTTCTGTGTCGCAGCGCTGTTGACCGGCAGCAGCCTGCTGTGCGAACCGCTGGACAACATGACCATGGACCATGCCCAGACGTATGCGAGCACGCACGACATCCCGGCCTACCTCACCTCATTCGGATCCACCGACGACCTGTCGGTCATCAGTACCGCGGCGCAGGCCGCCGACCAGCACCGGTTCGGCTGGTCAGAGTGGGCCTACACCGGCCAAAATGAGATCACCAGCACCGCACCGAACGGTCAGGCGCTGGTCTTGAACCCCGACCAGTCCCCGGTCGGCGACAACGTCAACACCGGCAAACTGGCGGTACTCGCTGAGCCGTATCCGCAGGCGGTGGCCGGCACCCCGAACTCTTGGTCGTTCGATAACGGCGTCTTCCAACTCAGCTACTCCACCGCGCGGGCGGACGGACTGGGCAGCTTCCCGGCCGGCTCGCAAACCACCATCTCGGTACCCGCCACCGAATACCCGGACGGCTACCACGTCAATGTCACCGGAGGGCAGGCCGTCTCGATGCCTAATGCTTCGGTACTCGTGATCGCCTCGGACGGCACTGCAAACGTCGTCACGGTAACGGTAAAGCCGGATTAGCCCAACGTGCGCAGCGCACGCCCGGAGTAACTGCTCAGTGGCCTGATCAACGCATTGGAGGCAGTCTGCTCGATGATGTGCGCGGTCCACCCGACAATCCGGCTCATCACGAACAGCGGTGTGAACATAGGGATATCGAAGCCCATCAGGTAGTAGGCCGGGCCGGTCGGAAAGTCCAGATTGGGCTTGAGGCCGGTCGCGGCGGACATCTCGGTCTCCAGGATGTCGTAGATGGCCATCCAGCGCCCGCCGTCACCGGCCGCGGCGACCCGCTCCAGTGCCTTTTTCATGGTGGGCACCCGCGAGTCACCGCTTTTGTACACCCGGTGGCCGAAGCCCATCACCTTCTGTTTGCGGGACAGCTTGTCGTGCAGCCATGCCGCGGCGTTGTCCGCGGTGTTGATGTCCAACATGTCGTGCATGACGGCCTCGTTGGCACCACCATGTAAGGGTCCCTTGAGCGCGCCGATCGCCGCCGTGACCGCGCTGTAAATATCCGACCGGGTGGACGTCACCACCCGTGCGGCGAACGTCGACGCGTTGAAACCATGTTCTGCATAGAGGATCATCGATTGTTCGAACGCGGATACCACGACGGGGTCGGGCACCTCACCGAAGCACATCTGCAAGAAATCCTCCGCATACGCCAGCTGCGGGTCCGACGCAACCGGCGACAAGCCCCGTCGACGCCGCATATCGGCGGCCACGATGGTGGGCAGAACACCGAACATCCGCACTGCCTTGGTATGGTTCGCTTTTTCGCTGCTGTCGTCCTCGTCGGGGTCGTTCGCGCCCAGCGCGCTCACCAGCGTGCGCGCCACGTCCATCGGATGACAGGTGTCCGGTAGGCCGTTCAGTAGCGCCAACATGGCCGGGTCCGGCGCACGTGCCGCGCGTTCGGTCTCCTGAAGCGAAGCGAGTTCATCGGGGCTCGGCAGTTCACCGTGCCACAGCAGGTAGGCGACCTGTTCAAAACTGCACTGTGCCGCCAGATCCTGTACCGGATAGCCGCGATAGATCAGCGAATTGGTTTGCGGATCGACCTTGGAGATCGCCGTGGTGTCGGCCACCACACCGGCCAAACCTTTGTGGATCTGCGGTTCGGCGGCGGACGACTCTGACGACGGGGCCGATGTCACTGCTGCGTTCCTTCCACAGTGAAGTTGAAAATATGGTCGTCGAACTCGTTGTAGTCGGCGTAGCGCAACAACTCGTAGAGCTGGGTGCGGTGTTGCATCCGATCGAGCAAACCTGCTTGAGTTCCGGCGGAGTCGATGTCGCGCAATCCAGCCTCGACGGCGAACATCGCCAACCGCAGCGTGGTAACTGGATAGATGACGACGTTGTAACCGATATCGGTGAGCTGGCGCACCGTCAACAATTCTGATTTGCCGAACTCGGTCATGTTGGCCAACAGCGGGATGTCGATTGCACTGCGGAACCGTTCGAATTCTCCCACGTCTCGCAGTGCTTCGGTGAAGACCATGTCCGCGCCGGCGTCGACGTAGGCCCGCGCCCGGTCGATCGCGGCTGGCAGGCCCTCGATTCCGGCCGCATCGGTGCGGGCGCAGATGATGAAATTCGGATCCCGGCGGGCCGACACCGCGGCGCGCAACCGTTTGACCATTTCGCCCGGCGGAACCACGGTCTTGCCGTCCAGATGTCCGCACCGCTTCGGGTTGACCTGATCCTCTAAATGGCAGCCGGCCAGGCCGGCGTCTTCCAGCACGGTCACCGTGCGAGCGACGTTCATCGGCTCACCGAACCCGGTGTCGGCGTCGATCAACGTCGGCAGATCCGTCACCGCGGCGATCTGTGCACCGCGGCCGGCCACTTCAGTCAACGTCGTCAGCCCGATGTCGGGTAGCAAAAGGTCCGCGGAAAGCACCGCCCCGGACACATAGATTCCCTCGAATCCGATCTCGGCGATCAGTTTGGCCACCAGCGGTGAAAACGCACCCGGGAAGCGTTGCAGCCGACCCGAACTCAGCCCCGCTCGAAACGCAGCCCGTTTCTCCGCCGGGGCGGCTGCGGCGCCCAACAGCCCGATCATCGGAAGATCCCCGACGGTGTCGTCGGCGCCTTGTCCAACACTTGCGGATCAACCATGATGTTCAGCTCGGCAAGCTCATCGCCGCGCAGTCCGCTCAAGCCTGTTGCCGCGGCCAGGAAGCGCTGCTGCTCGGCAGTATCGACCACACCGTCGGCCAGTTCGGTGAATTTACCGATGTACTGCTGACGCCCGAATGGACGGGCGCCCAGCGGATGGGCGTCAGCGACCGCGAGTTCGTCGGTGATCACCTCACCGTTTTTCAGGGTGATTTCCGCGCGGGCACCGAACGCCTGCTCGGCCGGGTCGGTCGAGTGGTAACGGCGGGTCCACTCCGGGTCTTCGACGGTGGAAATCTTGCGCCACAGTTCGACGGTGTCGGGCCGATGCGCCCGCTCGGGGGTATAGGAGCGTTCATGATGCCAGCTACCGTCCTGCAGGGCGACGGCGAAGATGTACATCACCGAGTGGTCCAGGGTCTCCCGCGAGGCGTCCG
>CAZPZQ010000191.1:0-6770 GCA_964590745.1 uncultured Mycobacterium sp.
GCACCTTGGTCACCTGGCGTGCCCACTTCTGGTAGCTCCAGCCGTGTCTTTCCTTCACCGATGAGGCGGCGCGGTGTTCGGCCTCCTTGCCATCCACCTCGAGGTGGCCCAACTCGGTGTTCGGCAACAGCTTCCCGTTGTGGATGATGGCCGAGCCGATGCCGGTACCGAAGGTGAGCAGCACAACCACCCCGGTGTTGTCCTTGCCGGCGCCGTACCGCTCTTCGGCCAGCCCGGCGGCGTCGGCGTCGTTGAGCACGACAACGTCCTGGCCGTCGAGTTCGGCGGCGATGGTATCCCGGGCGTTGACACCGATCCACCCCTTGTCCACGTTGGCCGCGGTTTGCGCAACGCCGCCGGTGATAACGCCGGGATAGGTCACGCCCAGCGGGCCGGTCCAAGCGAATTCGCTGACCACCGCGGCGATGGTCTTGGCGACCGCGTCCGGCGTGGCGGGCTGCGGGGTGGCGAGCTTGTACCGGTCGCCGATCAGTTGCCCGGTAGCGAGGTCGACGATTCCGCCCTTGATGCCACTACCCCCGACATCGACCCCGAAGCTCCGTTGCGGCGGTGCGACGTCGGCCGCTGCGGCCTCGGAGGGCCCGATCGAGCCGGCGGTCGAGTCGGTCTCGATCATCGGATCTCCTCGACAAGACGGGGTTCTTCGCCCACACCTTAGTCGGATGAGCCGGCCGGGGCCGCGCTGCAGCGCGGTTGTGTTGCGATAGCGGGGTGAGCACTCACGACAACGACCCGCGCCGGTTGCGCTCGATCGCCGAAACCCTCGCCGTCGAGGCAGCTGCCTTCGTTCGCCGGCGTCGGACCGAGGTGTTCGGTACCCAGCGCCGCTCAGCCGCGGGCATCCGGCCGAAAAGCACGCCCACTGACCCGGTGACGGTGGTCGATACCGAAAGCGAGCGACTACTGCGCGACCGGTTGGCCGAACTGCGGCCGCACGATCCGATCCTTGGCGAAGAAGGCGGTGGCCCGACCGAGAACAACCGCGAGCCGGAACCTGGGGCGGTGCAGTGGGTGCTTGATCCCATCGACGGAACGGTGAATTTCGTTTACGGCATACCGGCTTATGCGGTCTCGGTCGCGGCCCGCGTCAACGGGGTGTCGGTGGCCGCGGCGGTCGCCGACGTGGTCGGCTGCCGGGTGTATTCGGCCGGACTCGGCCTGGGCGCACACGTTGCCGATCAGCACGGCAGTTCGCCGTTGCAGTGCGCTACCGTTCACGATCTGTCGATGGCGTTGCTGGGCACCGGATTCGGCTACTCGGCGCGACGCCGCGCTACCCAGGCGGCACTGCTGGCCCGGATGTTGCCGGTGGTGCGCGACGTGCGCCGGATCGGGTCGGCGGCGCTGGATCTGTGCATGGTTGCGGCGGGTCGGTTGGACGCCTTCTACGAGCACGGGCTCAACCTGTGGGATTGGGCGGCGGGAACGCTGATCGCAACCGAAGCGGGGGCGAAGGTGTTACTGCCCGACCCGGTGCAGGCGGCCGGCAGCGGCGGCTTGGTGGTCGCCGCCGCGCCGGGTGTCGTCGACGAACTGCTTACGGCGCTACAGCGATTCGATGGTGTGGCGCCGATCCCGGAGTGACCCGTCAGCAGGTGCCGGAATGGATTTTGGTCAGCAGCGCCGGATCGGGCAGCCCGGTGGCGTCCGGACGCAGGCCGGCAAGCGCGGCGTCGATGTCGTCGCTGTGTGTCAGCGTGGTGAAATCGGTTCCTACGGCGAGGTCGACGGAGTCGTCGGTGCGGTCGTCGCGGAATAGCTCGGTGCAGGGGGCAACTAACCAGACGGCAGCCGCGGTGGCCTGCCCGGCTGCCCCGAAGCGGATCTGGCCCTGACAATCCAACCGGGTGTCGGCATACACCGGGTCGTTGGCCGCGGTGGGTTGAGCGAAGCCGAGATCGCGCAGCGCGTCGGCGACATCGGCGGCTTGCCCGGCTCGACCGCTGGCGTTAAGAACGCGGGTCTTGGTTTCCGCCAGCTTGGCCGGTGTGATGTTGGTCATTGTCGCACGCGGCACCGGGACACCCAAGCCGGGCCGGCCTTCGGTCGCCGCCGGCGGGGCATTGCATACGGCGGTCTCGTGGGTATCGGTCGGACGGGTCAGCGCGATGGTCCACACCACACCCGTCACCACAACCAGAAACGCCAGACCATAGCCGGCCGGGCGAGCATTGCGCCGCCGGAACGGCACACCGTGCTTGTCAAACTCGGAGCCCTCGGTGATTCGCGCGACCACGTACGCACTCTAAACGGTGCCTGTGCAGCCGAAGTTCGGACCTTGCAATACTATGTGACGGAAATCACAATTAACGACTGTGAGATGTGGGCAGGAATCGTTTGGCATCTGCGTTTGATGCTGGTACAAAGCATTGCTTGCAGACTTCTGAGGGGAGCAAGAGAACAACACGATGGCTACCGACTATGACGCTCCACGACGCACCGAGACCGACGATGTTTCCGAGGACTCACTCGAGGAACTGAAAGCTCGGCGTAACGAAGCGCAGTCGGCCGTGGTCGATGTAGACGACTCCGAATCCGCCGAATCATTCGAGCTGCCCGGTGCTGACCTGTCCGGCGAAGAACTGTCGGTGCGGGTCATTCCCAAGCAGGCTGACGAGTTCACCTGTTCGTGCTGCTTTTTGGTGCAGCACCGCAGTCGATTGGCTAGCGCGAAGAACGGTGTGATGATCTGCACCGATTGCGCGGCCTAACGGCGCACGGTCAGCTCAATCCGCCAGCGCCGACAGTACCCGCTGTGGTCGACGGCAACTCACCAGCCAGTACGGCGTCGGATCATCGGGATCATCGAGGACAACCAGCACCATGGGGCCCACCCAGCCGCGGTGCAGCACGTACGCCGCAGGGTCGAGTTGCCGCCCCAATGCCGCTGATTTGGCCGACTGCGGGATCTCTGCGGAGCGGGCGATCACGGTTACCGGCAGGTGCGCGTCGCCCGCCCACAACTCTCGCTGCTCGCCGTCGTCGGTGACCCGAACCTCCACCCGCCCGAGCCACAGCAGGACGGCAATCGTCACCGCGAACAGCGCGGCGAACGGCAGCCAGTCGGGCAGGCTGCGTACCCCTAGATGAACCTCGTAGGCAATGAGGCCTGCTGCCAGGAAACCCAATGGCCACCACCACCACGGCACCGACAGCCGTTCCCGGTACCGCACCGCCTGCGACGCGACACGCGATCCGGACACCCGGCTAAGGGTAGTCTTCTGCCTCGTGTCGACCAGTCTGGCGGTTGTTCGTCTGGATCGCGGTCTGCCGCTGCCGGGCCGCGCCCACGATGGCGACGCCGGCGTCGATCTCTACAGTGCGGTCGACGTCGAACTGGCGCCGGGACGGCGTGCCCTGGTGCCGACCGGCATCGCGGTGGCCATTCCGTTCGGAATGGTCGGTCTGGTACATCCGCGCTCCGGTTTAGCGGCACGCGCGGGCCTTTCGATCGTCAATAGTCCCGGTACGATCGATGCGGGCTACCGCGGTGAGATCAAGGTTGCGTTGATCAACCTTGATCCTGCTGCGGCGATCGCCGTACATCGCGGAGACCGGATCGCACAATTACTCGTGCAGCGGGTCGAACTTCCGGAGTTGGTCGAGGTGGCATCGTTTGATGAGGCTGGGCTGACCGGCACAACGCGTGGCATAGGCGGTCACGGGTCCTCGGGCGGGCATGCTCGTTTGTCGTGCACCGGCAGCGATGCAGCGCGAAGCGATGAGGAGGGTCGGGGTGTGTGATGGCATTCGGTAGGCGCAAAGACAAAACGGAAAGTCCCGAACCGGCGGCGGACGCAACGGGCGGACAGCCGAAACCGACCGCTGATCGCCCTGAACCGGATGACACGACCGCAGCGGAGTCGACGGCTGAATTGGACGGCCCGTTTGACATCGACGACTTCGATGATCCCGAGGTGGCCATCTTGGCCCGGTTGGATCTCGGTTCGGTGCTGGTCCCGATGGCCGAAGGCACCCAGGTGCAGGTTGACCTTACCGAGGCCGGTGTACCCAATGCGGTGTGGCTGGTGACCGCTAATGGGCGGTTCAACATCGCCGCCTACGCCGCACCCAAGACCACCGGCCTTTGGCGCGAAGTGGCCGGTGAGCTGGCCGAGGCGCTGCGCAAAGACTCGGCCAGCGTCAGCATCGTCGATGGTCCCTGGGGTCGGGAGGTGGTTGGTCTCGGCGCCGGCGCGGTCCGGTTCATCGGTGTCGACGGTTACCGTTGGATGGTTCGCTGCGTGGTCAATGGCGCTCACAACACCATGGACGCGTTGACCGAAGAAGCGCGAAACGCGTTGGCGGACACGGTGGTCCGCCGTGGCGACACCCCGCTACCGGTGCGTACACCGCTGCCGGTCCGGTTGCCGGAGCCGATGGCCGAGCAGTTGCGGGCCGCTGCGCAGCGAGCGGCGACCCAAGGCGGGGGACAGGTGCCGCCGCAGCCCGCCGCCCGGCGCAGTGCGGAAGGCTCCGCTATGCAGCAGTTGCGCACCATCACCGGCGGCTAACGCGATCGCCCCCGGCTTAGCCGCGCTGGGCGTCGGCGAGTGCGGCCAGGCACGCCGCGCCCAGCGCGGCCGGCTCAGCGCCGATTTGGGTCAGGGTCACCGTTCGCAGCGCCGCCTGCGGTGCGGCAGCCGCCCATTCAGCCGCGATGCCCAGCGGGTGAACCGGATCGTCGGTGGCACCGGCGACACCGAGCGGCACGTCCAAGCCGCTCAACTCGGCGTGGCTCGGCGCGACATAGACCGCGGCTTCCTCGAGGGCGTCCGGGAGCCGGGGCCACTGGCCGGTCCACGACCGGACGAGTTCGTCGGCCAGCCAGGCCGGACTCGACGCCCGCAGCTGCGCCGCAACCGCAGCCAAGCCCTCCCGACGCAACTGGTGCGCGGAGTGCAGAGCCGCCTGAGCTGCCGGGGCCGCGGCCGGCGATCCTGTCCAGGCCGGCAGCGCCGCCAGCACGGCGACCACCCGATCGGGATGGCGCAACGCCCATGCGACGGCCACCGCCGCACCGATCGACACACCGCCGGCCATGATCGGTCCGCGCCGTGCCGCCGCGTCCAAGGCGCTCAGATAACCCGCGATCAGCCGGTCAGGCCGCGGTCGGTGCGCGACCAACACCGCACCGACCCGCTGTATCGGGCCGGAAAATGCTCGGCGGACGTAGTCGTCGTCGGAGCCGGTTCCGGGCAACACAACGGCGGTCGTCCCGCGCAGATCGACAGCCACCCTCCGATCTTGCCCGCTTGCTGACCACCGCTCCGACATCGCCACCGGATGCTCGTGGAATTAAAAGTGGAACCGGTCTACGGTGGCTTAGTCATATCAGGTCAGGGAATGCATCCCGCGGCTGGATTGCTTCCATTGATTGATTGGGTGGAATAGCAGGAGAGGCGATGGCTCCGGCCGAAGGTTACCTACGTAAGCTAGCCCGGCGGTTGACAGAAGACCCCGAAGTCCGCGACGTCGAGCAGTTGTCCGACGAAGCCGCGACGACCGGCGCGCAACGCGCGATCGATTGCCAACGCGGTCAGGAAGTCACCATGGTGGGAACACTGCGCAGCGTGGAAGCCAACGCCAAAGGATGCGCGGGTGGCGTGCGCGCCGAGTTATTCGACGGAACCGACACCGTCACTTTGGTGTGGCTGGGTCAGCGGCGGATCCCCGGCATCGACTCCGGCCGTACCTTGCGAGTGCACGGCCGGGTGGGCAAGCTGGACAGCGGCGCCAAGGCCATGTACAACCCGCATTACGAAATCCAGCAGTGAGCACGCCCGAGCGTCGGGTCGAGTTGCGCGCCGCTGACGGCTCGAGCTTTCGCAGCGCTCAAGGCGCGCAGCGGCTACTGGAACAGATCGGTGGGCTCAGCGGACTGATCTATTCATCGCTTCCGGTCGTGGTGTTCGTCCCCGTGTCGAGTGCCTTCGGCCTGCGGGCCGCGATCGGTGCGGCGCTGGCCGTGGCGGCGGCCGTGCTCGGCTGGCGGCTGGTCCGCCGGGAATCCACCCAGCCGGCGCTGTCCGGGTTCTTCGGCGTCGCCGTCTGCGTGCTGATCGCCTACCTGATGGGCGAGTCCAAGGGCTACTTCCTGCTGGGCATCTGGACCTCGCTGCTGTGGGCGGCCGCCTTCGCGGTGTCGGTGCTGATCCGGCGGCCGGCGGTCGGTTACATCTGGAGTTGGGTCAGTGGCCACGGCTACCGTTGGCGCGAGGTCCGGCGTGCGGTGTACGCCCTCGATATCGCCACTTTGACCTGGGTGTTGGTGTTCGGCGCACGCTTCGTGGTGCAGGGGCTGCTCTATCACGCCGATCAGACCGGTTGGTTAGCGGCGGCCCGGATCGCGATGGGATGGCCGCTGGCCGGCGCGGCCGCGGTGGTGAGCTATCTGGCGATCAAGTACGCACAGTGGGCACTGCCGGTCGGTTCGACGACCGCCGACGCCGCGGCGGACCGATCAGTGCGCGGGCAGCAGCAGCTGCCGTAGTTCGGGCTCCGCCTCGGCGACCGCGACGAACAACAACTCGTCGCCGCCCTCCAGCGGTTCGTCGTCCTGCGGGACGATCACCCGCGGCCCGCGCAGAATCGTCACCAGCGCAGCATCCCGCGGTAGCTGCAACTTGCGCACCGCCTTGCCGCCCCACGGCGTGTCGTCTGGCAACGTGATCTCCAGGAGATTTGCCTGACCCTTGCGGAACTCCATGAGCCGCACCAGGTCCCCGACCGCGACGGCCTCCTCGACC
>CAZPZQ010000192.1:0-922 GCA_964590745.1 uncultured Mycobacterium sp.
GGCGCCGTTGCGGCGCATCCGCGCGGCCAGGTGATCCAGGCGGAACAAGGCGTCCAGCCGATCCGGATCACTCTCGTTGCGTTCCAACCGGTCGATGAGCGACAGTTGTTGGTCGACCAGGGACCGGTTGCGCCGCGACATGGTTTCGAACATCTCGTTGACCAGCCGCCGCAGCCGAGCCTCGTCGCCGGCTAACAGCAAGGCCTGGGCGTGCAATTCGTCGACCGCATGGGCCACCTGACCGATCTCCTCGGTGGTGTACACCGGCAGCGGCGCCGGGTCGCGCTCTGAACCACCCGAGCCGGCGCGCACCCGGGCGATACCCTGCTCGAGTTCGGCGTGCGCCACCTGCAGCGCGCCGTCCCGCAGCGTGCGCAGCGGCCGCACCAGCGACCGCGCCACCAGCCCCACCACCAGCAGCGCGGCAACGACCGCAGCCAGGATCAACACGGTGTCGCGGATCGCGACGTTGCGCCGGTCGGCGGCGTGGTCGGCCAGCGACCCGGTGACCGCCCCGGTGGTTTCTTCGATCACCCGGGCGGCGATCTCGTCGGTGCTGCGTAGCGAGTCGCGCAGGTCGGCATTGTTGGGCAGCACGCTGTCCGGATTGGACATGATCGCCATCCGGGTCACCATTTGCTGCTGCAGCCGCTTGGCGTCTGCGGAGTCGACGCCGAGCACCTGGCTCATTCCGAATAGCGTCGACGGCTCGGTGCCGGCCAGCGTGATCATCGAAGTACGCAACTCCGGTTCGGGAAGTTCACCGCCCCGATTGACCAATAGCTCCTGCATCATCATCTGACCGCGGGCGCCGACCGCGCGGCTCAGTCCCTCGGTCTGGGCGCGGATCCGGTCACTGTCTACCCGGACCGATCCGTTGATCGCATCTTCGGCGGTCAGCAGGATGGGCGCGTAGCTGGTC
>CAZPZQ010000192.1:932-6740 GCA_964590745.1 uncultured Mycobacterium sp.
ACCCGATGGTGTTGGCCACCACCCGATCCAGCAGGCTCTGGCCGCCGTCGATCAGGGTGGCCACCCCGGACCGCACGTCAGCCACCACGTCGGCGCCGCTCAACCGGGAATACAGCTCGTATTTGCGGCTTTCGTACCGTTTCTTGGTGCCCTGGACATCACCGCCAGAGGAGGCAGCCACCAGCGCGCCATCCAGCGCCGACATGTAGTCGGTGATGGCCGGCACCAACTCAGCGCGGTCGGCGGCCAGCCGCAGCCGGCTCGCGTCGGTGAGTGCGCTGGCTACTCGCAGTCCGCCGAAAACCATCGCCAGCACCATCGGCACCAGTGCGATACCCAAGACCTTCCACCGGACCGGCCAGTTCGACACCGACCACCGGGGCGGTCGTTTCGGCACGGCCCCGTCCGGCTGTTCCGGCGCTAACCGGCTACCCCCGAAGGCAGCCGGGTCCACCCGGTCCGGGCGGGCGGACAGGGTCACCGGTCTGCGGCCGCGCTGGCGACCACCTGGTTGACTCTCACAGCTAGCGCCTCGTTCATGGACTTTCCGCACATCACCTGCGCTGCCGAGGGGTTAGCAGCCGTGTCGGTGTGGCAATGCGACGAGTATGACAGTCAGGGGCAGCCCTGGCCAATCCGGCTACTGAACAGACGAAGGTTGCACCACCGGTCCGCGCCGCGCAAAGCCGATGCGAGCAAACCACGTGCCGACCGGTCGGTCGGCTTGCCGAGCCATCGAAGTGATGCGCGTCACCGTTCCGGCCGAATCCAGCTGTGATAGACAAGTCGGTATATTTCTATCTCGACCCGAGGTGAGGAGCCGGCTTATGTTCGACCTCATTGTGCGCGACGGCCTGTGGTTCGACGGGACGAAGTCCGAGCCGAGGCCGGCGACCCTCGGCATCCGCGACGGCCGGGTCGCCCAGGTGGCGTTCGGCGAGCTCGACGAAACCGGGTGCCGCGAAGTCATCGACGCGGCCGGCAAATGGGTCCTGCCCGGCTTCATCGACATCCACACCCACTATGACGCCGAGGTGTTGCTCAACCCGGGCCTCAACGAGTCGGTGCGGCACGGGGTGACGACGATCGCGCTCGGCTGCTGCTCAATGTCCACGGTGTACGCGACGTCCGAAGACGCCGCCGATCTGTTCAGCCGGGTGGAAGCGGTACCCCGCAAATACGTGCTCAGCGCACTCAACGAATTCCGCACCTGGGACAGCCCCGAAGGCTACGTGAAGGCCATCGATACGTTGCCACTGGGGCCGAATGTCACGTCGTTTCTTGGCCATTCGGATCTGCGCACCGCGGTGATGGGCCTGGGTCGCGCCACGAACACCTGGGCGCTGCCTTCTCCGCGGGAACTGAAGAAGATGACCGAGTTGCTCGACGAGGCCCTGGACGCGGGCATGCTCGGCATGTCCGGCATGGACTCGCCGATCGACAAACTCGACGGAGACCGGTATCGCTCGCGAGCACTGCCGTCGACCTACGCCTGGTGGCACGAGCGCTGGCTGCTCATCGACGTGCTGCGCAAGCGCGGCCGGCTGTTGCAAAGCGCACCGAACGTCAAAAACCCGCTGACCGCAGTGATGTTCTTCGCCGCCTCCGGCACCCGGCTGCTGCACCGCACGTCGGTTCCGATCAGCCTGCTGGTGGTCGCCGACGGCAAGTCGGCTCCGGGAGCGCACCTCATGCTGCGTGGCGCTGCCGCCGTCGGCAACGCGGTGTTCGGGTCCAAGGTCAAGTTCCAGCACCTCCCGGTGCCGTTCACGCTGTACTCCGACGGCATCGACCTTCCGGTGTTCGAGGAGTTCGGCGCCGGAACCGCTGCTCTGCATCTGCGCGACCAGATCGAGCGCAATACGTTGTTGGCCGACAAGGACTACCGCCGCAAGTTCCGGCGCGAGTTCATCATCAAGCGACACATGCCGGGCATGTGGCACAAAGACTTCTACGACGCGCGGATCGTGGAATGCCCGGACGCCTCGCTGATCGGGAAAAGCTTCGGTCAGATCGCCGACGAGCGCGGCATCCATCCGCTCGACGTCTTCCTGGATGTGCTGGTGGAAAACGGCGAGAAGAACGTGCGCTGGACCACGATGGTCGGCAACCACCGCCCGGACGTGCTGGACAAGATCGCCCAGGACCCGAACGTGCAGATGGGTTTCTCCGACGCCGGAGCGCACCTGCGCAACATGGCCTTCTACAACTTCGGGCTGCGGTTCCTCAAGCGGATGCGGGACGCCCAGGAAGCCGGCAAACCGGTGCTGTCGCTTGGCAATGCGGTACACCGTCTCACCGGTGAATTGGGCAGCTGGTTCGGGCTGGACGCCGGGTACCTGCGCGAGGGGGACCGCGCCGATTTCGTCGTCGTTGACCCGGCGCGACTCGACGACTCGCTGGAGGCTTACCACGAGGTGTCGGCTCCGTTCTTCGGCGGCTTGTCGCGCATGGTCAACCGCAACGACAAAACGGTGCTGGCCACCGCGGTCGGGGGCCAGGTGGTCTTCCGGAAAGGCAAGTTCGTCAAGGGTTATGGGCAAACCAAACAAACCGGCCACTACCTCAAAGCCGGTGAGAAACTCGCTCTCGCGCAGCACTGAGCGTACGGCGTATCGGCCCGGTCAGCCCACACCTATGCCCTGGTCGCGATCCGTCGACACCAGCCGCCCTAGCGTACTCATGCCAGCAAGGGTTCTGCGGGCGACGCGTCCAGCAGATGCTCGACGGCGACGTGGACCACCGCGATCAGTTGCTGGCCGATCCGCAACGCCACCACGGCAACATGCTGATCTGCGTGTCCCCTGTGCGCGGCCACCCACCTGACCTCGACCTATTAGATCTGTGCTTCCGTGCCAGAAAGGACAACATCGGTGCCGCGAATCGACACCTTCGACAGGGACAAGCTTTCGTTCTCGGTGGCCGACCGCGGACCCGAAGACGGCGCACCGGTCGTACTGCTGCACGGCTTTCCGCAGAACTCCTCGTCGTGGGACCGGGTGGCCGCGACGCTGAATCAGGCCGGCTATCGAACGCTCGCACCCGATCAGCGGGGTTATTGTCCGCAGGCCACACCGACCGGGCGATACAACTACCGGATCAGCGAATTGGTCGCCGATGTTGTCGAGCTGATCGATCAGGCCGCGCTTGGCCCGGTGCACCTGGTCGGCCACGACTGGGGCGCCGGAGTGGCCTGGGCCGTCGCTGCGACACACCCGCAGCTGCTGCGCTCACTGACCGCGGTGTCGGTGCCGCATCCCGCGGCGTTCGCGTTATCCATGCTCAGTAGCAACCAGATATTGCAGTCGTATTACATGCTGATGTTCCAACTGCCTTGGTTCCCTGAACTTTTGATGCGCAAGGAAAACGGGTTCTTCTATCAGATGTTGAAACGAAGCGGCCAATCCCCAGCTGCCGCACATCGAGATATTCAGATGCTGCAGGAAGGCGATACCGCCACCGGAGCAGTCAACTATTACCGCGCGCTGCCCTACGCGATAGCATTGGCGCCTGCGTTGCGCCGGCGGATCAGCGTTCCGACCCTGCAGGTTTGGAGCGACGGTGATACCGCCGTCGGCCGGAAGGGACACGAGCTGAGCCGCAGATTCGTCACCGGCCCATGGCAGCTCGTTGTCCTGAAGGGGGTAAGCCACTGGATACCGGAAGAATGCCCGGAGCGGCTGGCTGAACTCATCCATACCCACGCCGCTTCGACGAGCGCCGCCCGATGACTACGTCTGCCCGGTTGACGGCCTTGTTCGCCGAACGCTCCGGCGCGCCGTTGATCGCCGACGACATCGAGCGACGCATCATCGAAGCGGCCGCGACATGCTTCATCCGCGACGGTGTCGGGAAGACCACCATGGTCGGCATCGCCGACGAAGCCGGGGTCGGCGTGGCCACCGTTTATCGTCGATTCGGGCAAAAAGACAACCTGGTTCAGACCACACTGCTGATGGAGATTCACCGGTTCCTGGACACCTTGACCGAGCGGTTGGCCGATGCCGGCAGTCCGGAAGATCAACTGGCCGAAGGGTTCGCTACCTTCGTCGCCGCCGTGGCGAATCGACCGCTGCTGGTCGACGCGCTGGAACGCGACGAGGCGGCAAATCTGCTGCCGATCATGACCGCCGGCGCCAGCCCGTTTCTGGCGATCGGCACCACCTACATCGCAGGCCTGATCGAGCGGTGGCAATCGGCATACGGCTTGGACAATACTTACGACCCCAAGCTGATCGCCGAAATCTTTGCCCGCCTGGCACATTCGCTGGCGTTAACGCCCGACGGGCGCATACCGGTCACCGATGAGGTGGCTGCCCGGATGTTCGCCCGCACCTACTTGTTGCCGCTGCTGCATCCGAGCGGCGCACTGGCAGCGCAGTCCTGACCCGAGACCCGGCCAACGACGCCAGCGAACCACCGAGCCTGCGCATCACACCGACGCAGCCGGATGAGTGGTTCAGTCATCGAGGAGTTGGTCGACACATTCGTGCTGAAGCGCGTGGTTTCCGGCGGCGCTTTTCATGCAATCGACGAAGTCGTCGCCGCCGATCACGTTCCAAAGGCCCAGCCAAACCGGGATGAAGATCGGGCCGATGAGAATCGCCACGAAGCCGAGCACCATGCCGGTGACCGCAACGCCTCCGTTGTCGGCGATACCGCGGCGGGCCCGTCGGTGCGCGGCCGCTCCGATTCCTGCCGCAATGAGACCGAGGACGACACCCCCGACCACCGACCAAACCAACGCCAACGCAACAATCGCCACGACCAGCGATGCAACACCCAGACCATTTCTCGGGTTGATGGCCGGTGCGGGGTGGCCGTTGTGAGCCAACCGCGGCGGCGCATAACTTTCTGCGGCGTTCGGGAATATGTGAAACCCCCAAACGCCACTGCCGATCAGCCCGACGATGCCGGCGACTAGCAACAACCACCACCACCGCGACTGACCGGCGTCGGTGAGAAAGTTGCTGGTGGCGTCGATGTCCGCGGTGGATACGGCACCCAGAGTCAACGGAGCCCACAGCCGGCCGGCAACCACTGACGCAGCGGGATGATCACCGGCTGACGGGCTTTCACGTGTCATCAGTGTTACTTGTTTCGGTCGCACATCCAGCGGCTTATCCCAACGTTCGGTCATGAATCGGCTCCACACTAGGCGAGGTAAGCGATCGGAGCACCAGCGTACCCGCCGCAACCAAGCTTGCTGCCGAAGTAGCTCGGGGCGGTTACTCACCTATCGCGGGTAGCTCCTCTTGAATACCCGTTTGCAGCCGAGCAATTGGGGTCGTGCGGTCCGGTGCAGATATTTCGGTGGATCCCGACGTAGTCTTCCGACTATTACAGACTTTGAAAGGCACGGTGTTGTGTTCAAAGTGATGTTCTACTCGCCGCGCATCCCGCCCAACACCGGTAACGCGATCCGGATGGTGGCGGCGACCGGCGCCGAACTCCACCTGGTCGAGCCGCTGTTCGACCTGTCCGAACCCAAGCTGCGCCGCGCCGGACTGGACTATCACGACCTGGCCTCGGTGACCGTGCACCCGTCGCTGTCGACCGCGTGGGAGGCGCTACTGCCGGCCCGAGTGTTCGCCTTCACCCCGACCGCGACCACATCGTTTGCCGAGGTGAGCTATCACGGCGGTGACGTGCTGATGTTCGGCCCGGAGCCGGCCGGGTTGGAGGCGGCGATGCTGGCCGACCCGCACATCACCGCCCAAGTGCACATCCCGATGCTGGCCGGCCGGCGATCGCTGAACCTGTCCAACGCCGCTGCGGTGGCAGTGTATGAGGCTTGGCGCCAGCACG
>CAZPZQ010000193.1:0-6735 GCA_964590745.1 uncultured Mycobacterium sp.
ACGGCTCGCCATCGCCCGCATCTGATCCGGGTCGGTCATAAAACGTGTTGCCATGGAACTGTCCTCCTTGGTAATGGTTTTGGCGGGAAACGGCTTAGCCGACCATGACCGGCCGGGGCATGACGGTCGGCTTGAATCCGTAACGAGGAGTGCTGAGGCCAAAGCCGCCACGTTCGGCGCCGGCCGGCGTCATCCCGCCGGGCATAGCGGCCATCGAGTGGCTTTCCGGGTGGCTTTCCGGTGCGGCCGCCCAACTGCCGGCCGGCCCTGCCGCGGTGCCGGCGCTTGCTGGAACTGCCGCTTCCCAACTCGGCGGTGCCGAGAACGAGCCGACCAGCGACGCTTGACCCATGCTGGCTGATACCGCCGGTGCTGTCGCGCTCATGGTGAATGCGCTGGTGGCGGCTGACGATGCAGCTCCGGCCGCGCCGCCGCCGAGCGCGCCCAGGGCGCTCAGCGGGCCACCGGGAGCCATCAGCGCCCCCAGGCCGCTGCCGACGGAACCGCCGCCTATGGCGTTGAAACCCGCGCCGCCGAAGAAACTGGTCATGGTCGGGATCAGACTCGCCGGTGTGAACGCCAAAGATGTCCCCATGAAGCTCAGCGCGCCGTTGAGCGGGTCTGTCAACAGCGAGGCGATGCCATTCACCGACGCATTCGACAGGAAGGCGTTCCAGAGTCCGGCGAGCCCCCCGGACGCTGCCGGCTGCGCGGCCGCCGCCGGGGAGGACAGGCCCTGGATCGAACTTTGCAACGCGGGCAGCAACTGAGCGATCGGTCCGCTGTTGCCGACGGGTGTTGCCGCCGCCTGCGCTATCGGCGCGGTCTGGGTAGCCGCACCGGCGGGGTTCGTGTTCTGCACCGGCGCGGTGAACGGGCTTAGCTGCGCGGCAGTCGCCGAGGACGCAGCATAGCCGTACATGACACCGGCGGCTTGGGCCCACATCTCGAGATAGCGGGTCTCGTTGGCCATGATCGCGGCAGTGTTCTGGCCCACCGCGTTCGTCGCGACCAGCACCGCCTGCTGTGCGCGGTTGGTGGCGATCACCGCCGGGGGCGGGGTGGACGCATGTGCCGTCTCGAATGCGGCCGCCGCAGTGCTGGCTTGGACGGCCGCCTGCTCGGCCTGCGCAGCGGTCTCGGTCAACCACGCCAGGAACGGCTTGGCGGCTGCGGCCATCGACGCCGATCCGGGCCCCATCCACTCCTCGTCAACGAGCTGGGAGATCGTTGCCTCGTAGGACGCCACCGCCGAAGTGATTTCTCCGGCGAGACCGCGCCAGGCGGATGCGGCGGCCATCATCGGCGCCGAACCGGGGCCGGCGTACAGGCGCCCCGAGTTGACCTCCGGTGATAACAGGGCGTAGTCGATCATCATTGCTCCTAACCGGTCGTGGCCGCTGCGCTAGCGGCCGGAGCCGCTGCGGTAGTGATCGGCTTGCCTGTATTCCGTACAGCCATGGTGAGGGGATATTCAGCGGTCCTAGAACACCGAGCCATATCGCTTCCTTTGTCGTGAAAGTCGTTGAACATCATGAGGACTCAACAGACCAACGGTCGTGGCATTACTCTGAGCCGGACCCCGTAACGCGGAGCGCCGTAGCCGAAACTGCCGCGGCCGGCGCCGCCGAGCGGCATGCCGCCGGGCACGGCGGCCATCGAGTGACTTTCCGGGGCGACCGCCCAGCCGGAGGGCTGCGCGGCCACGAGCGTGGCGCCAGCCGGGGTGGCTGCAGCCCAGCTTGCCGGCGCGGAGAATGACCCGACCAGCGACGCCTGGCCCATGCCCGCGGTGACCACCCCGGGGGCGGCGCCGCTGACCGCGCCCGCACTGAAAGCGCTGCCTATCCCACTGGTTGCACCACCGCCGAGACCGCCCAGAGCTCCCAGGGCGCCACCGGGACCCAGGATCGCCCCCAGACCGCTGCCGATCGCACCGCTGCCGCCGGCGGCGCTGAAACCGCCGCCGGTCAGGTATCCGACCAGGCTCGGGAGCAAGCTCGACGGGATGAAGGCCGCGCCGGTTCCCATGGTGTTGGCGAAGTTGTACAGCGGGTTGCCCACCAAATACGCAAAACCGTTCAGCGAATTGTTGTTCAGCAATGATTCGAGCCACCCGATCCACCCTTGCGGCCCAGACGTCGTCGATACTGCAGCGGCTGCTGGCGAGGACAGGCCTTGTACGGCGCTCGGCAGTGACGAGATCAGTTGCGCGGTTTGCGCGACGTTGCCGACCGCTGTGCCGCTGCCCTGACTGACCGCCGCTGCCTGGTTGCTAATCCCGGCTGGATTCGTGGTCTGACGAGGTTCGGTGAACGGTGTCACCTGAGTTGCGGTCGCCGACGATCCGGCGTAGCCGTACATGACACCAGCGGCCTGCGCCCACATCTCCAGGTAGACGGCTTCGTTGGCCAGGATCGCCGCGGTGTTCTGGCCCAGAACGTTCGTCGCGACCAGCAGCGCATGCTCGGCGCGGTTAGCGGCAATGGCCGCCGGGTGCGGGGTAGCCGCGTGGGCCGCTTCGAAGGCCGCTGCCGCCGCGGTGGCCTGGCTGGCGGCCTGATCGGCGTTGGCCGCGGCGTCGGCCATCCAGGACAGGTAGGGCTTGGCGGCGGTGGACATCGATGCCGACGCTGGCCCCATCCACTCCTCGCCGGCGAGTTCGGAGATCACCGCCTCGTAGGACGACAGGGCCGAGGTGAGTTCGCCGGCCAGCCCACGCCACGCGGATGCCGCGGCCATCATCGGCGCAGAACCCGGGCCGGCGTACAGCCGCCCGGAATTGATCTCTGGCGGAACAACCGCATAATCCAGCATCGTCGGCCCTAACCGGCCGCCGCGGCGTTGGCGGCCTCGGTGGTCGCGTACGAGTCAGCGCTGGCATTCATGGTGGCCACGAACATTTCATGGATGGCCGCGGCTTGCGCACTGATCTGCTGGTACATCGCTGCGTGGGCGGCGAACTGGGTCGCCGTCAACGCCGATACTTCGTCGGCCGCGGCGGGAACCACCCCGGTGGTCGGCGCGGCTGCAGCGGCGTTCTGGGCACTGAGTGTGGACCCGATCGTCTGCAGGTTGCTCGCCGCAGCCAGCAACGCCTCTGGTTGCGTAGTCACAAAGGACATCGTCTTCTCCTTACCGAACCGGCTGACCTGCATGGTGTTCCGAGCACCGCGTGGGTATGCGTACCGGTTACGTGGCTTTACATTCCCGCATGACCCCGACCCAGGGAAAGCTGGTTAACGGCTTCTTAACGTCGGTGCCGGAGTTTGTTACGTACGGCGCTGAGCCGACAAATGGATGCAACATACCGACATCGGCTGTCCACCGTGGCGCCGCTCGGAAACTGTGACCGCTGGGTTTGTCCGGGCCTGAAGAACTTTCAGACTCACCGAGGCAGCGCCGCGGTCGGCGGTAATGCTTCGCGAATCGGTGTGTATCCGAAACATGCTGGTGCACAACATCGCAGGTAAAATATATGGTTGCTATCCCAAAAGGGCGAGAGCTGGCGAGCGCAGACACTCCCGTTTGTCGGCTGCCGACGATAGCGCTGTCCCGAGTCAGGCTTGAGTAACGCAGGTTTAACAAGCCGGTTCACGGCAGTAAGCAGTCGGTAACACGCGCTTAACGGGTCTCGCTCAAGCTAGGAGCCATGAAACGGGTACTTCTGCTCACCGGAATCGCGAGCGCCAGTGCGATGATCGGCCTGGCTGCACCCGCTAGCGCGGACGGGAACGACACAGCGTTCCTCAGCGCCCTCAACGGAGCCGGGCTGACACACAGCGGTTCGGACCGGGCCGTGGCCGCCGGACACGCGGTATGCCAGTTGATGGACTCCGGCCTCTCGGCGGTGGACACCGTCTCCGCGGTGCGGACGACCAACCCGGGCTTCAGCGTCGAAAACGCCACGGTGTTCGCCAACATCTCGGCGAGCGCCTACTGCCCGCAGCACATTTAGCGCGTCGCACCGCAGCGGCACGCGTCGATCCGGGGTTCGGAACTGCGGCGTAGTAACACGGATTTAACAAGGCGATCCGTGACAGCAAAAGCTCGGTAACACATCGTTAACGTGGCTGGCCCAGACTTCTGCTCATGAAACGGCTGCTACTCGTAGCGGGCATGGCGGGAATCGTCGGCCTCGCGGGTCCTGCGTACGCAGATCAAGGTTCCGGTAATGATGCGGAGTTTCTGGCCACGTTGTCTGCCGCCGGACTGGTCCACCGCGGCTCGGATCAAGCGGCCGTATCGGCCGGCCGGGCGGTGTGTCAGTTGATGGACGACGGTCTGTCGGCGGCAGACACAGTGGTGGCCGTACAGGCCACCAACCCCGGGTTCACCATCCAGCACGCCGCTCAATTCGCCGCGATCTCGGCAACCAGTTACTGCCCCGGCCACGTCTAAGAGTCGCGGTCAGCGATCTGTCCGCCCTGACTCCGAAAAAATACTCGGTAAACTGCAAGCTGTGTCCCGCCCGCCGGTGCGGCATAACCGGCGCTGTCACGCTAGATTCGCCGCGGGCCCCCATAGCCCAATTGGCAGAGGCAGCGGACTTAAAATCCTCTGAACTGGGCGTTTGTTGTGTTGGGTGGCGACGGCTGAGGTTGAGCAAGTCCCTTCTAGCTGCGGAAATGATGTTGATCGCGTTGATTGGTGTACAGACTGAACGAAACTACTGCGGTATCGACTGCGGTACAGCATGGGCGGTCCCCGCGCTTCTGTTGCCGCCCACGGGGCGTGTGCGCCATGTCGGTCCGTAGGGCTGCGGCGCTCTCAATCGCCGACCTCTTCGTCCCGAACCACGACACTAGGGACGACGACTGAGTTGGAGGCGTTGGGCGCATCGGGTTACGGCTGGTCATGGTGGTTGGTACCGTTGGGCGGGTACGGCGGAGGCTGGGGCTGCTGCGGACTGACTGCGGACTGGTCATCGAGATGCAAGTACGGAGCGATAACTGCGGCGATCGCATCCGTTTGCTCCAGAGGCTCCTCGGCGACCTCCCCCCACTCTGTCCCGCCATCGGGCAGCGTGCCAGCGACGTGGAAGTGGACGTGCGCGATCGATTGATGAGCCGGAACGCCGTTGTTTTGCCAAACGGCGATACCTGGCCGTCTGTACGCGTCGCTGATTGCTTGGGCAGCAGCTCTCACGCCGATTGCCAGTGCTGAAATCTCATTGTCCGACAGGTCCAGGATGGACGGTCGATGTGCGACTGGGATGACCAAAAGATGCGGAACGCCTCGTTGTTCGCGCGTCACGAGCACCGCGATGCGATCAGTGTGGGCGGCGATAGTAAACGGCCGTCGACCGGACAGATAATCGCAAAACGCGCATGCCACGTTCTCTGGCATATCGAGTCCGGACTGGTCTGTCATGAGGGCTTGAGGGAAGTCAGAAATGCCTGCAGCTCGAGGCGGTCTAATTTGTCGTAGTCTTGAGGGCGCATCACTATCCTGAGCTCGTCGCAGACTTTGTTCTTTCGAGAAGCGAACATGAACGAAAGGATCGTGAAGCGTAAGGAATCTTGATTCGGTACGATCTGGGATAGTCTTGACATACCGCCGCCTATTACTGGTATGCAGATTGTGCCACCGTTGGCTGAGCGAGAAATCTCAGCCCAAAGGGAGTTGAGGCTGACCCAAAGGCCCTCGGGTGTCCCTTGGGCATTGTTATTCTCGTCCATCTCGGTGTAAGCGACAAAATAGACCTGGCGAGACCGGTGGTTAAGGACCGCGACTGTTCCAATAGGGTAGCGCGCGGTCTTGCCGTCTTTGGTCACGTGGCCGCTAGGTTCGGTATCGCTTAGGGCTGCGTCCAGATCCTTGTCGAGTTGGGCGATGTCGTTGTTGTACAGATGTTCCAAAGCGAGACCTTGAAGGCTCTGGCGCGCAATGATGTGCGGGGGTGCGGTGTCGAACGTGTCGCAGGTGCCGATAACCAAGTGTTCTTGCTGAGCGAAGATGTCGCCCTTGATGATCCGGATTGTGGTGTTAGGCCTGTCGTACGTTTCCTCAATCGGGCGGGGCCATGACCACCAGATCGCAGACGGTAGGCCGAGGATCCACAGGGTGCCTATGAGGTGGCCCCACCAGAGCTGTTCGGAGACACCGAAGACCCAGTCTGCGATTTGGCCGGCCGATGCAATAATTCCGATTAGAAAAAACCATCGAGCTCCGGCCTGCTGTAGGAATCGCCTGTTTTTGAGATCGCTAAGTAGCGCGGTGCTCATAATCCGAGATTCGCGTAGACGTACGGTTTGTAGTAGTACGGGCCGCGGTTACTCGACGCTGCATAACCCGGCGCGTACTCGTCGAGCGCATACTTGATGATGGCTGGCTGAAAGGAAACCGAGATTGTGTAGTGGCTAACATCTAGCAATGGCTGCGGTATGAGCCCGCGTTCAATCGTGCGCTTCCCGTTGAGGTTGGCAATAACTATTGGCAGGTCAAACTCGATCGCCAGTTTGATTTCGTGCGCTAGGAACGACTGCCCGTCGCTGCCCTTGCTCCTCCCTGTGGCGCTGCCGAGCAGGACAATCTGTTTGGCATTTTTCATACGCTCACGTAAGTTGCGCTTGATTGTCTCGGGCAAACTGGTGTCACGGGAAATGTAGAGGTCGTGAGCGTCGAAGAAATTGAAGTCGATGTGGTCGTTGTCCCGCCATGCTTCCATGAGCCAGTAGGAGCGGATGTCCTCGCTCGCGAACGCCACATAGGTTTTATTTCGATAACTCAACT
>CAZPZQ010000194.1:0-6668 GCA_964590745.1 uncultured Mycobacterium sp.
CGCGGAGCGGTCAGCTCGCTGGCTGGACGTGGTGGTGCACGACGACGGACACGGCCTGCCCGCCGGATTCAGTCTGGACAAGCCGGATCGGCTCGGTCTGCAGATCGTCGACACCCTGGTGGCCGCGGAGCTCGGCGGCACCCTGGACACCCGCAGTGCACCCGGCGGCGGAACCGACGTGGTGTTACATATCCCGCTGGGAAGGCGCCGACTTCGGCCGGCGCACTCGCCTACTCAGCGTGACGCGGCCCCGACATAGATCGGGGCCGCGTCACGTGCTACACCGTCAGATCAGACCCCGCTGCGCGCCCGGGTGCGGGCGGTGCGGCGCTTGAGCGCACGCCGCTCGTCTTCGCTCATACCGCCCCAGACGCCGGCATCCTGGCCGGTCTCCAGCGCAAACGCGAGGCATTCGGTTCGCACCGGGCACCGACTACAGACCAGTTTGGCTTCAGCGATCTGTGCGAGGGCCGGGCCGCTGTTTCCCACCGGGAAGAACAGTTCCGGGTCTTCATCGCGGCAGAGCGCCCTGTGGCGCCAATCCATAGATTGTCAACTCCTTACTCTGGGCGCAACGAAACGCTCACGTTTTCTTCGGCTGTTAAGCGGGCACAAGAAATAGTGACGGTTTGCGCCCGATCTCTTGGATAATTTCACAGGTTGGACAGATGTCAATAGCGACCGGTAGCACGTGGCCAATGTCACGTCCGCACCGACCCGTCGCATGCCCAGCGATCCGGGTGTACTACACTCGACGCAAGTCTGTGCCAATCTCCGGGTGCGAGTGCATTACCCCAGGTCACTCGACGTTTTGGGCGGCGGGCGCGACGACGTCCAAGGCGGCTGGCACGGAACGGAACGTCATCCGACTGCGCAAGCCCACGTAGTCGCCGTCAATCTGGGTGGCGATCGGCGTGTCTCCGGTATTGACTCGAAGTGCTGCCACGTCGTCGTCGCGGATGAGCTGCTTGGCGCGCAGCTTGGGGCGTTTGGACAGCATCTGCCGGGCCAGTCTGGCCGTTGGCAGTACCTTCATGCTGGTGGTGGCGAACACGCCCATGCCGGCTTCGAAAGTGCAGCCGGGATTGGTCCAGACCGAGCGGTTGTTCGCGTAGGTCCACGGGCTGGAGTTGGACACGAACACGAAGTGCACCCCGGAAACCGGGTCATCGTCGTTCAACTGCAGCGTCAAGCTCGGCGGGCGGCGAGTGCTGGCTAGCACCGTGGGAATCGTGGTGCGAAAGTAGCGCAGCGCCGTGACAGTGCGACCCTTGTCCCGCTGCGCCTCGACTGCGGCGACCACCTCGCCGTCAAGTCCCATGCCGGCATTGAGCACCGACCAGCGTTCACCGCAGTCGATCAGGCCGATCCGGCGCCAGTTGTGTTCCCGTCCATAGCCGTTGATCAGGTCGATGAGTTGGTTGGTGGCGACGATCGGATCGGGTTTGATGCCCAGGGAACGCGCGAAGACATTCGCAGAGCCGCCCGGCACCACCGCCACGGCGGGCACATGCCCGGACGGCAGCCGCCCAGGGTCGCCGAGCAGTCCGTTGACCACTCCGTGCACGGTACCGTCGCCGCCGTGCACGATGACCAAATCGACCCCGTCGGCGGCCGCGGCGTGGCCGATCTCGACGGCGTGGCCACGGTAATTGGTGTGCTCAACGGCTAATTCGAGTCGGCTTTTGAGCGCGTGGGCCAACAGGTCACGCCCGGCCGGGGTGGTGGAAGTAGCGGTGGGATTGACGATCAGCACGGCGCGCACGACGCATCAGTGTATGGGATCGGAATGGCTACCCTGACGGGCGTGAACACCGTTCGACCGGTGCCGCGGGTGGTGCGTGGCGCTGGTCTGATCGTCGCGGTGCAGGGCATCGCGGCGCTGGGGGTTGCCGCCGCGCTGGTGCTGCGCGGGCTGGCCGGAGCCGACCAGCGGATGGTTGGCGGCGCCAGCCTGGCGATCTGCTTCGCGCTGGTCGGTGCGGGTGTGCTGGCCGGAGGTTGGGCACTGGTTCGCGGTAGGCGGTGGGGCCGCGGTGTGGCGGTGTTCGCCAACCTGCTGTTGCTGCCGGTTGCCTGGTATGCAGCCGTGGGCTCGCAGCGCTGGGCTTTCGGCATCCCGGTCGGCATCGGTGCCCTGATCGTGCTGACGCTGCTGTTCAGTCCGGCCGCGGTGCGCTGGGCTGCCCAACCCGCAACGCCGACAGAATCGTCGTGAATTTAGTTGTGGTTTCGTCGAGTTCATCGTCAGGGTCAGATTCGGCGACGACGCCGCCACCGGCATGAGCCAGTGCGCGACGTCGGTCACTGGAGAGTTGCGCGCATCGGATGGACACCACCCACCTGCCGTCGCCGCTGGCATCACACCAGCCGACGGCTCCGGCGTAGAACCCCCGGTCGCCTTCCAACTCCCAGATCAGATCCAGGGCCCCCCGGGCCGGGACGCCGCCCACCGCTGGGGTCGGATGCAATGCCAACGCCAAATCCAGTGCGGTGGTGGATCTTTGACGCAAGCGACCGACAATCGGGGTGCTCAGGTGCCACACCGCGGCGGTTCGGCTTAACTGTGGCTCGGACGCGACGTCGAGGTCATCGCAAAGCGGCTGCAGTACGGTCCGCAACTGGTCGACGACCAACTGATGTTCGTGGCGGTTCTTGGCGGATTCGGCTAGCGCTGCTCCGTTCGTGGTGTCAGCGCCCGGGTCGGGGGAGCGTGGGGCCGACCCGGCGAACGGCCGGCAGGTCACCCGGTCGCCGACGCGAGCCACCAGCAGCTCAGGGCTGGCGCCCACCAGAGCGACACCCGAATAACCGGCGCCGGCGGCACTGAGGTCGGCCAGAAAGCCGTAGCTTGAGGCATCGGCCCGCAGCAACCTGCCCAAGACAACGCGGACGTCCAGCGGTGCATCGGCGACCAGCTGCAGCTTGCGCGCCAACACCACTTTGCGCAGCGTGCCGTGTGGGGCGGTCAGCTCGTCGAGAGCCCGGCTGATCCGGGCGCGGTGCTCGACCGGGTCCGGTAGCGCGGCGGCGACGCGCACCGTCGGTAGCGGGCCGCTCGGCCACTGCGGCCGGGTGCCGGTCCGACGCACCACCCGCGGAACCATCAGGGCGGCCGCACCGCTCGGGTCAAACGGCAGCGCACCAACGACGATTGACGCATCACCGCGGGCCAGCGCGGCGCGCGCCGCGGCGACCCGCGAGAAGCCGGTCGCCACTTGCTCGGCAACCACGGTTTCGGTTGGTCCAGAGAGTACGAATGCCGGTTCGGCGGGGTTCTCGCCGGGAGTCAAGGCCGGTAGCCGGTCAAGCCGAGCGCGGTGAGCTGATGCACTCCGTGCTCGAATCCGCAGACCGCCACCGACGCGGCCGGCATGGCGAAACGCAGACCCTCGCGCAGCGGCAGCTCCAGCCAGCGGGCGATCACCGCTCGGGAGAAATGACCGTGGCCGACGAATATCACATCGCGTGATGTCATGTGCCGCAAGGCTAATGCCACCGCACGATCGGCACGGTCGGTGACTTGCTGAACGCTCTCGCCGCCGGGGCAGCCGTGCGTCCAGACCAGCCAGTCAGGCTGGGAGCGCTGGATCTGTGCGGTGGTCAAGCCCTCATGGCGGCCGTAATCCCATTCGGCGAGGTCTTCGGACAGCTCGGCGACCTGGAGCCCGGCCAGCTCGGCGGTCACCTGGGCACGGCGGCGCGGACTGCTGATCACCACCGGGTTGTGCAGCGCCAAACCGTCCAGGACGGTCGCGGCGGCGGCTGCCTGCAGCCGGCCGGCGTCGGTGAGCCCCAGCTCGGTGCGGCCGGTGTGTTGGCCGGTCTTCGACCATTCAGTTCCGGCGTGACGCAATAGCAGCAGCCGATGATCCTGTAGGCCCACGCTCACCGATTCTGCCGGACGCCGGACTCCGGCTTCGTTCTGGTGTGGACGCGGGCCGGACTCATGTCAGGATGGCAATGTGCGCACCGCACGCAAAGGAGAGCGCAGCGGTATGGCGATCCCATCCGCTTGCGGGGGAGAGGGGTGGCGCTCGTGACCCGGATCTTGGCGGTGGCCAATCAAAAGGGCGGCGTGGCCAAAACGACGACGGTGGCGTCGGTTGGCGCGGCAATGGCCCAGTGCGGGCGCCGGGTGCTGCTCGTCGATCTCGACCCGCAGGGATGTCTGACCTTCTCGCTGGGACATGATCCGGACAAGCTGCCGGTGTCGGTACACGAGGTGCTGCTCGGCGAAGTGGAGCCGGACGCCGCACTGGTGACGACAGCGGAAGGCATGACTTTGCTGCCGGCCAACATCGACCTGGCCGGCGCCGAAGCGATGCTGCTGATGCGAGCCGGTCGTGAGTACGCGCTGCAACGTGCGCTGGCCAAGCTGGCCGACGAATTCGACGCGGTTCTCATCGACTGCCCGCCGTCGCTGGGTGTGCTCACACTCAACGGGCTCACCGCTGCCGACGACGTGATCGTTCCGCTGCAATGCGAGACGCTGGCCCATCGCGGCGTCGGCCAGTTGCTGCGCACCGTCGCAGATGTCCAGCAGATCACCAATCCGGATCTGCGACTACTAGGTGCGTTGCCCACCCTGTACGACTCGCGCACCACCCACACCCGGGACGTGCTGCTCGACATCGCCGATCGCTACAGTCTGCCGGTGTTGGCTCCGCCGATTCCACGTACCGTTCGGTTCGCCGAAGCCAGCGCGTCGGGGTCGTCGGTGCTGGCCGGACGCAAGAATAAAGGTGCCGTCGCCTACCGCGAGTTGACCGATGCGGTGCTCAGGTACTGGGATTCCGGCAAGCCGCTGCCGACGTTCAGTCCCGAGTTCTAACGCGTGTCGCTGGGCCGCACTTCAGCCCAGAGCAACCACGGTGTCGCCGCGCTGCTCGAGCACCGTTGGACCGGACACCCCGGGAAACACCGCGGTCACCCCCGGTGGGCGGCTCACCGGGATGGTGCGTTCGAGTTTGCCGATGGCCGGATCGTAGACGCCGACGCCGCCGCTAACCGGGATCAGCAGCCGCCCTGCCATCGTCGCGGCGGGCCCCAGCGGAACCGCCGAACCCACCGCGGAAATCGTGTAGCGATACGCCAGGGTGGTGGCATCGAACATCAGCACCGCATCGCCGGTCCACCAGCTGATGAACCCCGCTGGCCGTGACACGGCCACCCTCGCACTGGCCGACGTCGGGGGACCGGGCAGCAGTGTTTTCGCGACGGTGGCTCCGGCCTGGTTGATCACTTCCACCCTGGGCTGCGGTGACGGCAGGTACACCGCGGTATTGGTGCCCGCGCCGGTGTCCGACACGGCCAACACCCGAGCGCCGGAGTCGGCGGCCTGCGCGACCGGGACACCGGCCTCGGGCACGTAGCGGACTTCCGGCTCGTCCTCTTCCTTGCCCGGATGCAGCAGGGTCAGCCGCACATCGGCGTGCTCCGCACAGGCCTCCAGCACCGAGACCGCCGACGATCCAGCGGCCGCCGACAACAAGGTGCATCCGCTACCGAGGCCCCGCGCCGAGGGTTTCACCCGGGCGTCGATCTCACCATAGGAAAGCACCCGCACCATGTCGGAGCGCCACAGTTCCAATCGCTTCGGGCCGGCCGACAGCATGGTGGTGCCATCGGTGGAAACCCGGACGTGTCGGTCGGCGTAGCTGCTCCGGGCCGGTCCCCGCCGGCCGGTGGCGGCGTCGATGGTGCTGACCTGACCGCAGCCGCGTTTGTCGGGGTAGACCGCAACGGCGTAGTGGTAGATCCAAGACACCGCGCATAGGTTGGGGCGGCGAGCATAGCTCCACCGCGACTCACCACTGACGGGGTCGCGTCCGTGTACCTCGGACCCGTCCCCGGTGATCGCCGTGCCGGAAACCACCACCGGGCCCGCGGTGGCCGGGCTGGCAGCGGCCCACAGCTGGGTCAATGCGGCCGGTACCAGCCGGGCCGGCACCGGCTCGGGGGCCGGCTCCGTCGCCGGACGGCTGCTGGTTGCGCGGGCGTCGCTGGTCCACCAGATCAGCACGCCGGCCAGGACGACGACGAGCGCGATTGCTGCGGCTGCCGCGACGTCGCCCCGGGTGCGACGCTCGGGTTTCACCATCAGGGGGTCGGCGGCCGCTAGCTGCTGTTGACGGCCGCGCCCGCCGGCTGGCGCGGCCGCCGCCGCCGGCGACGGGGCCGCCCGCTGCCGTTCTCACCGGATGCCGCGGCCGTCTGACCACGCGGGGACGGTTCTTGGACGGCTTTGCCGTCGGGGCGCGCGACCGGCTCACCACCGCGGGTGCGGCGCCGGGACCTGCTCGCCTTGCCGGGTGCTCGTTTACCGGCGGCTTCGCCCGCCGGCCGGTTCGGCGACGGCCGGCGGCGCTTGCCCACGGTGCCGGCGGCATCGACCGGGATGTCCAACTCGGTGTACAGGTGCGGTGAACTGGAATACGTTTCGGCCGGATCCGGACAACCCAGGTTCAGCGTCTTGTCGATCATCGCCCAGCGGGCCAGTTCGTCCCAGTCGACCAAAGTGACCGCGACGCCGGTGCGTCCGGCCCGGCCGGTGCGGCCGATGCGATGCACGTAGGTCTTCTCGTCGTCCGGGCATTGATAGTTGATGACATGGGTGACGTCGTCGATGTCGATGCCGCGGGCGGCCACGTCGGTGGCGACCAGCA
>CAZPZQ010000195.1:0-6652 GCA_964590745.1 uncultured Mycobacterium sp.
GGATGTTGCCTAGCTACCCAGCATCGGGAACTGGGTCTCTGGAAGCCGGCTCTAGAAGCCCGCTAGAAGCCGAGGAAACTCGACGGATCCAGCGCGTCCGCGGTGCCTCCGGCGGCGTCGCCCGCACCGCCAGCGGCTCCACCGGCGGCATCGGTGACTCCACCGGCGGCACCTCCGGCCGCGTCAGCACCGGCTCCGGCGCTACCGGTCACGCCCTCCCCGGCACCCGTGCCCAGCCACCCGCGGCTGCGCCGACGGGCAACGTTATACGTCGATTCGTGTTGTTACGACGACTCATTCAGTGTCATCCTTCCGTGCATTGAGTGCGGTTGAGCACGCTCGCAGACGGATTCCTCCCGAGCGCATTTGATGAGCATCTTGAGGTTCCCCCAGTCGAAGCTGACCGAACCGCCGTCAGCATCCTGTGTCACATGGAAATAGCTGGGCGTCAACCTCTTTCAACGCTCGAGTATCGGAACAGCCTGAGTCATTCCAACACTCAGGGTCAGACGCTAGCCGGTGATCGTCAGAGCCACCACCCGTGGGGCGGGTTCTCTTCAACAGTTAATCTCAATCAGAGGTATCGCCCTCGTCAATCAACGCAGGCGGCAGGGCAATTGGCGTAAGTGGGCTTACGGGTTGGAGCTATCTCATCAGTTTCGTCAATGGCTTCGATGAGTTTCGTCAATGGGTTTGGTGGACAGAATCCAGCTATGGAACTGCGCCAGCTGAAACATTTCGTGGCCGTTGCCGAAGAACGCCACTTCACCCGGGCGGCGGTGCGGGTGCCTCGTCCACGGTGAGCTCGACCTGGCTTTCGTGAACCGACCCTGCGATGGGCGCCGGGTCAGACGGCGGCCGCTCGGTAGCGAGCCCCTGGCGCTGGCGGTGCGGTGGGACGATCCGCTGGCCGGAAGCGAAGCGGTCGGGCTGGGCGACCTCAGCCGATGCGACTTCGTCGACCGCCCGGCCGGCTCTGCCATCCGGCTGCACATCGACGCGATCTGTGCCGAACTCGGCTTCCAGCGCAGCATCTGCGCCGAGGCCGATACCCCGGGCGCGTTGCTCGACCTGGTCGAGGCCGGCTTCGGCATCGCCTTCTTACCGCCGACGCTGCTGGCAAACAGCGCTCAGGTGGTCGGCGTCAGCACCCGTCCAGCCATCACCAGAGACCTTGGCCGTCGTCACCCCGATCGACCGACCTCCGTCGCCGGTAGTCGCGGCCTTTCTGCAACACGTGGTGCGGCGCCCATCGGCTGAACACCCGGCGGCCGGGTGATGCGGTCGTAGTTGACGCCCGTCCGCCAACCAGCGACGATAACCACATGGGCTACCTCGTTACCGGCGGTACCGGGTTCATTGGGCGCCGCGCAGTGTCCCGGCTGCTGGCGGTCCGACCCGACGCCGACATCTGGGTACTGGTGCGCCGCGAGTCGCTGGGCCGCTTCGAACGACTGGCGGCGACCTGGGGAGAACGGGTGAAGCCGCTGGTCGGCGACCTTACCGCGGCCGACCTGGGATTAACCCAAGAGAGCCTCGCCGACTGCGGCGACATCACCCACGTACTGCACTGCGCGGCGATCTACGACATCACCGCCGGCGCGGCCGAGCAGCGAGCCGCCAACGTGGTCGGCACCGGCGCGGTGATCGACTTGGCCCGCCGGCTGGACGCCACGCTGCACCACGTGTCGTCGATCGCGGTGGCGGGGGACTTCGCCGGTGAGTTCACCGAAGCCGATTTCGACGTGGGCCAACAATTGCCGACCCCGTATCACCAAACCAAATTCGAGGCTGAACAGCTGGTGCGCGCCACACCGGGTTTGCGTTACCGGATTTATCGCCCCGCGGTGGTGGTGGGCGACTCACGTACCGGTGAGATGGACAAAATCGACGGGCCCTACTACTTCTTCGGCTTGCTGGCCAAGCTGGCGGTACTGCCCAGACTCACCCCGGTAGCGCTGCCCGACGTGGGCCGCACCAACGTGGTGCCGGTCGACTATGTGGTCGACGCCCTGGTCGAGCTGATGCATGCCGACGACGAAACCTCCTGGGACGGCCGCACTTTTCACCTGACCGCACCGAAAGCCATTGGACTGCGCGAGATCTACCGGGGGATCGCCGATGCGGCGGGGCTGCCGCCGCTGCGCGCCACGCTGCCCGGCTCGGTGGCCACCGGGGTGCTCAAGGTCGGTGGCCGGGCCAGGGTGTGGCGCAAGCGGGTCGCGACCCAGTTGGGCATCCCGGGAGAGTTGCTCGACGTCGTCGAACTGGCGCCGACCCTCATCTCCGATGACACCCGGGAGGCATTGCACGGCACCGGTATTGATGTACCCGAATTCGCCGATTACGCGCCCAAGTTGTGGCGGTACTGGGCCACCCATCTCGACCCGGACCGGTTCCGTCGCAAAAATCCGGCCGGGCCGCTGGTCGGACGGCACGTCATCATCACCGGCGCGTCCAGCGGTATCGGCCGCGCCGCGGCAGTCGCCGTCGCCGAGCGGGGCGCCACCGTGTTCGCGCTGGCCCGCAACGGTGCGGCGCTGGACGAGCTGATCGCCGAGATCCGGGCGCGTGGTGGACAGGCCCATGCCTTCACCTGCGACGTGACCGATTCGGCCTCGGTGGAGCACACCGTCAAAGACATCCTGGGCCGGTTCGACCACGTCGACTACCTGGTGAACAACGCCGGCCGATCAATCCGCCGCTCGGTGGCCAACTCCACCGACCGGTTGCACGACTACGAGCGGGTGATGGCGGTCAACTACTTCGGCGCGGTGCGGATGGTGCTGGCCCTGTTGCCGCATTGGCGGGAACGCCGGTTTGGTCACGTGGTCAACGTGTCCAGTGCCGGGGTGCAGGCCCGCAGCCCGAAATACAGTTCTTACGTGCCGAGCAAGGCGGCGCTCGATGCGTTCGCCGACGTGGTGGGCACCGAAACCCTCTCGGATCACATCACCTTCACCAACATCCATATGCCGCTGGTGGCCACCCCGATGATCGCGCCGTCCCGCCGGCTCAACCCCGGCCGGGCGATCAGCGCCGAGCGCGCGGCCGCGATGGTGGTGCGCGGACTGATCGAGAAACCACCCCGCATCGACACGCCGATCGGCACCTTCGGTGAAGTGGGCACCTACGTCGCACCCAGGCTGGCGCGACGGATCTTGCACCAGCTGTATTTGGGCTACCCGGACTCGGCGGCCGCGCGGGGGTTGGCACCGGCCGAACCCGGTGCGACCGCTGCACCGCGGCGCCGGCCCAAGCGGCCGGTTCGCGCGGCGGCCGGTGTGCGGATTCCGCGGACGGTCAAGAAAGCGGTACGGCTGGTGCCGGGCGTGCACTGGTGATTTTCTCCGCGGCCTGATCCCACCCTCGCACTGCAGTAGCACCCGTTGGATGAGCACGCCACCGCCACGCGCTTAGGGTGACCATGTGAAGCCGTTGAATGTGGTGATCGCCGGCGGCGGTTTCGGCGCAGCCGAAGGCCTGCTGCGTCTGCATCGGTTGGCCGGTGAACGTGTCACCATCACACTGGTCGCCCCGCGCAAGTACTTGCGCTACCGCCCGTTGACGGTCCTGGTTCCGTTCGGCGGAAGCCGAGTGAAGCGGTATCCGATCGGTGAACTGGCCGCCGCCGTCGGCGCACAGTGGCTCCGCGACCGGGTGGTGGCCGTTGAACACCGCACCCGCATCGTGCACACCGCCGACGGACAGCAACTGGACTACGACGCGCTGTTGCTGGCGGTGGGCGGAAAGCAACGTAAGCCCAATCGAGGCGTGGCCCTGTTCAGCGATCGCACCGGCGGCCAGAACTATCACGACCTTGTCGAGGCGGTCGACGCCGGCGTTATCAAGAGCTTGGCCCTCATCGACCCGCAGGGCCCGTCGTGGCCCCTACCGCTGTATGAATTGGCGTTCCTGACGGCCAAACATGCGCGCGAGCGCGGGCGGCAACTCGACATCACATTGATCACGCCCTACCCGCATCCGCTGTATCCGTTCGGCGAGAAGGTCGGTGCCGTCGTGCAACAGTTGCTGCAGCGTGCCGGCATCGCCCTGCACGTGACGACCACCAGCCGTTTCACCGCCGATCGGGTGGTGCGCCTGGAGCCCGCGGGCGTGGATCTGCATGCCGATCAACTGGTGACGGTACCGATCATCACCGGCCCGAACGTGCCGGGCGTGCCCGGTGACGCGCGGGACCGGTTCATTCCGGTCGATGCGCACTGCCGGGTTCGCGGTACCGACGGGCATGTCTTCGCCGCGGGCGACGCCACCGATCTGACCGTCAAACTCGGCAGTCTTGCGGCGCAACAAGCCGACACCGCGGCCGCGGGCATCGCCCACCTGGCCGGCGGCCCGCCGGCCGCCAAGTTCCGTCCGGTGTTGCGCGCCACTTTACTTACCGGCGATGCGCCGCTGTACTTGCAGGCGAACCTCGTCGCCGGAACAAGCTGGCGCGCAGAGCTATTGACTGAACCGACGTGGCCGGCCGACCAGCTGGTAGCTGCCGAGGAGCTGTCCGCGTACCTGGTCGACAGTTCACGTTGAGTGTGCGTCTACGGCGGTGCTTAGGCCGCAAAGTTCGCCCTGAGCGCACACTCAACGCCCGCAACGCACAGTCAACATCGCCGCGCCTCAGGCGATGATCCGCAACGGCTGTTCCAGCAGCTTCACCAGATCCCGCAGGAACATCGCCGCGGTGGCACCGTCGAGAACCCGATGGTCGATGGACAGGGTCAGCTTGCACGTGCGGGCCGCCGTGAGCTGACCGTCCCGCACCACCGCCTCCGCCTGTGCGGTGCCCACCGCGAGCACGGCGGCTTCGGGCGGGTTGATGATAGCGGTGAAATGATCGATGCCGTACATACCGAGGTTGCTGATGGTGAATGTACTGCCGGTCAGCTCGTCGGGGGTCAGTTTGCCGGCTCGGGCACGGTCGATCAGCTCACGCGCGTCGGTGGCGATTTCGGTGAGACTCTTCTGGTTTGCGTCCCGGATAACCGGCACCACCAGGCCGGCGTCGACGGCGACGGCCAACCCGATGTTCACCCGGTGATGCCGCAGGAGATGATCGCCACCCCACGACGAATTGACGTCGAGATGGGCGGGCAGCACCACCGCGCACGCCCGGATCAGCAGATCGGTGACGCTGATCTTCACCGTGTCGGCGAACAACTCGGCGTTGAGTTCGGTGCGCAGCTTCTCCAGCGCGCCCACGTCGGCCACGGAGGTGAGGTAAAAATGTGGGGCGGCGGCGCTTTCGGTGAGCCGCTGCGCGGTGATCCGCCGGATCGAGGTCAGCGGTATCCGCTCGTCGCCGTCGAGTTGCACCGGTGGCTTCTCCGCGCGGGCCACCGCGGCGGGTCGCTCGGCCCGGGCACCGATGAGGTTCTCGATGTCAGCGCGCACGATCCGCCCGCCCGGCCCGGTGCCGGTGACCGTCGTCAAGTCGATGCCATGCTCGCGGGCCAATGCTCGCACCAGCGGGGTGGCTCGCCGGTGCGGCGGCGTCGGTGAAGGCGCAGCGGCCGGTGGTGGCACCGGCTCGGGCGGCGGTGGTGCCGGCTCGGCGGCCGGCGGCACCCTATCCGCCGGTGGCGCAGCGCCGTTCGACTCGGTCTCGATCACCGCGATCGGTTCGCCGATCGGCACCGTGGCCCCTTCGGCGGCGATGATCCGGGCCAGCACGCCGCTGTCGTAGGCCTCCATCTCCATGGTCGCCTTGTCGGTTTCGATTTCGGCGAGGACCTCGCCGCGCTCAACCCGGTCGCCTTCCTGTTTGAGCCACTGACTGATCACCCCTTCGGTCATGGTGTCCGACAATCGCGGCATCAGCACATCGGCCATCAGCGGCTCCCGGTGGAATAGCCGAACCGGGTGGCGTCGAGCACCTCGCGGATGACTTTGGTCAAGTCGGCGGCGTCCGGCAGCGCGGCCAGCTCAAGCGGCTTGGCGTAGGGCAGCGGCACTTCGGCGCTAGCGACCCGCCGCACCGGTGCGTCAAGGTAGTCGAAGGCGCCCTCGGCGATGGTTGCGGCGATCTCGGCGCCCACCCCGTAGCTCAGCCAGTCGTCTTCCAGCACCACCGCCCGGGTGGTTTTCCGCACCGACGCGCAGATCGTCTCGCGGTCCAGCGGCCGCAGACTGGACAGGTCGACCACCTCGATCGACACCCCGTCCGCCTCGAACTGGCGGGCCACATCCAGAGCGATGACGGTGGACCGTGAGTACGCCACCACGGTGAGGTCAGAACCGGGCTTGACCACCGTCGCCGTCCCGATCCGGCCGACTTGCTCGCCGTCTGGAACTTCGCCCTTGGTGTTGTAGAGCGCCAGATTCTCCAGGAACAGCACTGGGTCGTCGTCTCGGATGGCGGCGGTCAGCATCGCCTTGGCGGCGGCCGGGGTGGCCGGTGCCACGACTTTCAGCCCCGGCGCGTGCGCATACCAGACTTCCAGGTTCTGCGAGTGGGTGGCCGCCAGCTGCTGTCCCCCACCGCCGGGGGTGCGGATCACCATCGGCACCGAAGCCTGCCCGGCGAACATGGCGTGGATTTTGGCGGCGTGGTTGACGATCTGGTCGATGGCCAGCAGCGAAAAGTTGATCGTCATGATCTCCACCACCGGCCGCATCCCCAGCATCGCCGCGCCGA
>CAZPZQ010000196.1:0-6620 GCA_964590745.1 uncultured Mycobacterium sp.
TCACAGTTCCCTGTGGCATTTGTCGATCTTTCCTCACTGCTCTGCCCGGTGCGGTGCACCGTCGTCGGGGCACCGACTTTCGGTGCTCCGGGCCCGTCCGACCGCCGTACCGTTGGGGCTACGGTCGGTGCTGCCACCAACCCAGCCGTCGCGGTGACGGCGGCCGTAACGCAAGATCCTGCGAATGTTTTGCACGAACACAGAAGCTACGACCGCCCATCAGTCAATCATGTTCATCGCCTCAGCGACAGTCTGGAATGTGCAAATCGGCTTTGCGCCGGTCAGCAGTACCGCGACGGCCTGCGCAGCGCACAGCTTAGGGATACCGGCATGACGTCGAATTTCGGCAGGGAACTGCTGGCCGCGGCGCTGGCCGGGACCGGCCCCGGCGAACAGCCCCTGCGACACGTCGCAGACCTGCCCGCGTCACCCGGCCGGCCGGGCGGTTGGCCGTCTTGGGCTGCGCCCGATGTGGTGCGCGCATTCACTGAGCGTGGCATCGACACACCGTGGTCGCATCAGCTCGCGGCCGCCGATCTCGCCCACGCCGGCCGCCACGTGGTGATCGGTACCGGCACTGCGTCGGGAAAGTCGTTGGCCTACCAGCTTCCGGCGCTCAATGCGCTGGCGACCCAGCCGCGTGCCACGGTGCTGTACCTGTCCCCGACCAAGGCGCTAGGCCATGACCAGCTGCGGACCGTGCATGCGCTGACCGCCGCGATCCCCCGGTTGGCCGACGTCGCACCGACCGCCTACGACGGCGACAGTCCGACCGAGGTGCGCCGGTTTGCCCGGGAACGGTCCCGCTGGGTGTTTTCCAACCCGGACATGATTCATCGGTCGATGCTGCGCAATCATGCCCGCTGGGCGGTTTTCCTGCGCGGCCTGCGCTTCCTGGTCGTCGACGAATGCCATTATTACCGAGGCATTTTCGGTTCTAACGTGGCGATGGTGCTGCGCCGCCTGCTGCGGTTGTGCACGCGTTACTCGGCTGATCGGGTGCCCGGGTCCGAAGCTGGGCGCATCGACGGACCCACGGTGGTTTTCGCCAGCGCGACCACCGCCGCGCCCGGTGTCAGCGCTGCCGCGCTCATCGGCCAACCGGTCACAGAGGTCACTGCAGACGGCTCACCGCACGGTGCCCGCACAGTGGCCCTGTGGGAGCCGGCCTTGCGTACCGACCTGACCGGCGAGAACGGCGCGCCGATACGACGGTCGGCGGGTGCCGAAGCCGCCCGGGTGATGGCCGACCTGATCGCCGAAGGTGCGCGCACCCTGACCTTTGTCCGGTCGCGTCGGGGCGCGGAGTTGACCGCTTTGGGCGCGCAGACCCGCTTGACGGCGATCGCACCGGAATTGGCCGCGAAGGTGGCCTCGTACCGGGCGGGTTATCTGGCTGAGGATCGTCGGGCACTCGAACGCAGCCTCGCAGACGGTGAGCTCTACGGGCTGGCCACCACGAACGCACTGGAGTTGGGGGTGGACATCGCCGGACTGGACGCGGTGGTGATCGCCGGCTTCCCCGGGACCGTGACGTCGTTCTGGCAGCAGGCCGGCCGGTCCGGCCGACGCGGCCAGGCGGCGTTGATCGTGCTGATTGCCCGCGACGACCCGCTGGACACCTACCTGGTGCACCATCCGGCGGCGCTGTTGGACAAGCCGGTTGAGCAGGTGGTGATCGATCCCGCCAACCCCTACGTGCTGTCTCCTCAGTTGCTCTGTGCGGCAAGCGAATTGCCGCTGGCACAAACCGAAGTTGCCAGCCTGGACGCTGAGCCGGTGGTTGACCGGCTGGTCGACGAAGGGCTGCTGCGGCGACGGTCCGGTCGGTACTTCCCGGCACCCGGCATAGACCCGCATTCCGGCGTTGATATCCGAGGTGCCCAGGGCGGGCAAGTCAGCATCGTGGAGGCAGACACCGGCCGACTGCTGGGCAGCGTCGCGGCCGGGCGGGCGGCCGCCACCGTGCATCCGGGAGCCGTCTACCTGCATCAAGGCGAGACCTACCTGGTCGATTCGCTGGACTTTGCTAACGGAGCCGGAGGACTGGCCCTGGTGCACGCCGAGGATCCGGGCTATGCGACCTTCGCCCGCGAACTCACCGACATCAGTGTCACCGGCGACGGCGAACGGATGTGGTTCGGCCCGGTCGGCCTCGGCTTGGTACCGGTAACCGTCACCAACCGGATCGTCGGATATCTGCGTCGGCAACTGACCGGGGAGGTAATCGACTTCATCGACCTGGATATGCCGGCCGCTACCCTGCCCACCACCGCGGTGGTGTACACCGTCGCCGTTGACGCACTGGCGCGCCACGGCATCGACGACCGGAGAACCCCCGGGTCACTGCACGCCGCTGAGCATGCGGCGATCGGCCTGCTGCCCCTGGTGGCAAGCTGCGACCGCGGCGACATCGGCGGATTGTCCACCGCGCTGGGACCGGACGCACTGGGCGGGTTGCCGTGCGTGTTCGTCTACGACGGCTACCCCGGCGGCGCTGGGTTTGCCGAACGCGGATATCGTTCGGCCCGCGTCTGGCTGGCCGCCACCGCCGCGACGATCGAATCCTGCGAATGTCCGCACGGCTGCCCATCCTGCGTGCAATCACCCAAGTGCGGCAACGGCAACGAACCGTTGGACAAAGCCGGTGCGGTGCAGCTCCTGCACCTGGTGGTCGACGCGGTGACCGCCAACACGTCGCCATCCTTCGGCTAACTCCCCGTGGGAGTCGGCCGACCCCGCGAACGGCCGACCCCCACGAAGCTTTACCGCCGCAGCGGCCGTCGCAACGCCGTCTCCTCGCTGAACCGATGCGAACTGCAGCACGGCGAACGGTCGGACATCACGACCCGTTCCCAATCCGGTAACAACCGGTTGCGCTGAAAGCTACCGGTGTCGGCACCATGGACGCAACTCACCGATCGGAGCCCGCCGCCGACCGGCGTGCACGCCCTTCGATCCGGCGACCGGTTGTTCGTTGTCCGTAAAATCCGCCGTATGACCTACGACTGGCTGCTGGTGGAAACACTGGGCAACGAACCCGCCGTGGTCGCTCAGGGTCGGAAGTTGAAAAACCTGGTCCCGATCACCGTGTTCCTCCGGCGCAGCACCTATCGGGCCGCGATCCAAACAGCCATCGCTGAAACGGTGCAAACCGGTCAAAGCCTGTTCAGCATCACCCCCAAGAACGATCGGGTGATCTGCACCGAGCCGGTGCAGATGTCTGATGGCCGGGTGCACGGTGTGCACGTCTGGAGCGGCCCGGCCGGCGCTGACCCGCCGGAGCGTCCGGTACCGGGACCGCTGAAATGGGACCTCACCCTGGGGGTGGCCACCGACACCCCGGAGTCTCTGATCAACAGCGGGAAGAACCCTGAGGTCGAAGCCACCCACGACCGGGCGTTCGCCGACGAGCTACCCACCCGCGAGTTCAATCCGAACGAGAACAAAGTGCTGGCCTTGGCGATCCGGGCCGAACCGGGCCAAACCATTTGCAGCGCCTGGGATGTCACCGATTGGCGCGGTAACGCTGTCAAGGTGGGCTTCGTGGCGCGCAACACCTTGGAGCACCCAGCCGACGGGCGTGAGCACCTGATATCACGCGGGATGAACTGGCGCGCCGAACTGGACGATCCGGCGCAGCGTCCGGACTTGCTGGTGCAGCGGATCCTGCAGGGGCTGGCCCAGCCCGGTTTGCACCGCGCGCTGATCGACCTGCACGACGGGCGGTTGCTGAAGTGGCTGGACGACCCGTGCCCGTTTTACGACTGGCGCCGGACCGTAGCCGCGCCGCGGGTACATCCCGACGACGAACACCAGTTGGGCGGCATGAAGGCTGAACTCGCCAGCGGCCCCACCGCTCGGGTGCTTCGGCTTCGCGGGCCGGACGGCAACTGGGTGCCGATCCACGTCACCGTCAGCCGGGTTGAACTGGACGACGACACCTTCGCCGGGCTGGTGGCGCTACGACTCCCCACCCATGACGAGCTCGTCGCCGCCGGGCTGCCCACCCTGGACAATCGGTAAATCCCTTTGCATCAGGCCGGCCCGGCGCGGGCGGTGGCGCGGGCCGGGCTGACGCCCGGAAGAGGGCCCGGGCCGGGAAACACCACCGGCATCTCGACCACCACGGTGACGTCGAGAGCGTCGACCCGACAGTCGACGTAACGGGTGCGCATCCGGTGAGCCACCAGCACCGCCTGCCCGCAGGCGGCGTCGGCTCCGGCGGGCACCCGGACCGCTGCGGCCAGCGCAGCCAGATCGGCAGCAGCTTGGGCGCGGTGCCGCGCAATCGCTGCCGAGCCGAGGCACAGGCCGCCACCGGTGACGGTCAATAGCACTGCGACCATCATCGCCGCGACCACCGTCGCCGCCCCGCGGTCATCGCCGGGGCTCCATCGCCGATACCCCATCAGCAGTGATAACCAAGGCGGGCAACAGTTTTGACTTCGCCACGACCGTTGCCATCGCGAATCCACCTTCGGTGCGCACCTGCACCGTGGCACCGGCCGGCGCGATGTCCCGGGCCACTTGGGCCGCGGCCCGGTCATTTCCGCGGGCAGCCAGCCGGGCGGCCTCGCGGGCGGCGTCGATGCAGCGCACTTGCATCGATGCCGCGGTGACACCGGCCAGACACAGCACCAGCACTGCGACCAGCACAGCCACCCCGAACGCCGCCTCGACCGTGCTGGTACCGGCATCGTCGGTGAAACCGGTCAGACCTTGGTGCTCAGCGCACGCCCGACGATCCGGCTCAACGCCGAAACGACGGAGTCCCCGGTAACGACGGTGTAGAGGACTGCGCCGAAGGCAGCCGCGGCGATGGTTCCGATCGCGTATTCGACCGTCGACATTCCCGACTCGTCGGCGATCAGCACCAGCATCCGCATCCGCAATACCCGAAACACGTTGACTACTCCCATTTTCGATGGCTTCACTGTCGTCTCCTTTGTTGTCCCCCCGGTTCGGGGTTTCCGCGGTCCCTCCGCGAAACGTCGGTGCGCGGCTGCCGCGGCGGATCACAGCAGGCCTGAGCCCAGCACGTCGCCGGCCAAGCCGGCTATCACCGGGACGATGCCCAAGCACACGAATGCCGGCAGAAAACACGCGCCGAGCGGCCCTGCGATCAACACGCCGGCGCGTTCGGCCAAGGCTGTCGCCTCGTGCGATGCGTCCTGGCGGCAGTGGGTGGCGAGTTCGGTGATGCGCTGTGCCAGCGTCGCGCCGGAGGAGCCGGACCGCCGCGCCGACCGCAACAGCGCTTGAGTCTGCCGGTCCACCGACCCGGGCGATAGGTCCGGCGGCAGCGACCATGCGACGGTCGGCTCGGCGCCTAGCGCAAGCAGCGCGGCCCCGCGACGCAAGACCCGGGCCAACTGCGGCGGCGCCGAGCGGGCGGCTGCCGCGGCCGCATCCGACACCGCCATTCCGGCGGCCAGGCACAGCGCCAAGACGTCCAGGGCGGACGCCGCTGCCAGCGGGTCGGCTGTCTCGGCCGCCCGGCGGGTCGGCCGGCAGGACGGGCGCAATCCGGCCCTGGCCCGCACTTTCGATGGACCGGCACCCGCTAGCAGAGCGACGCCCAACAGCACCGCTGCGATATTCACGTCAGCCGCCCGGTGATCCGGTCCGACCACAACAGGCCGGCACAGACCAGCGCGGCACCGGCCGCCAGCAACCCGCTGCCACCTCGGCTCAACAGGAAACGCACCGGGCTCGCGCCGATCAGTTCACCCAGCAGCACCCCGAACGCCGGCAGCGTTGCCAGGATCGCCGCAGAAGCGCGGGCGCCGGCCAGACCCGAATTCAACTGATCGGAGAACCGTTGCCGCTCAGCGATATCACCCTGCGCGGCGCGCAACAGGGTAGATATCGCCAGGCCATGCTCGCAGCCCAGCTGCCAGTACACCGCCAGGCGCTCCCAGTGTCGCGGCAGCGCGGATGCGCCGGCGACGCTGCGCAGCCCGGCAGCAACGTCGGCGCCCAACCGCGCCCGTGCCGCCACCGCATGAAATCCGGCAGCGACCGAGGGTTCACCGGTTTCGGCAGCCGCCACCTCGAAAGCTCGTACCGGGTGGGCGCCGGCCCGCAACTCACCGACCAGAACATCCAAGGCGATCTCGAGCGCGCGGGCCTCAGCAGCGCCGCGCCGTCGGCGGATCCGGCGTCGACGGCGCAAGCCGATGGTCCCGCCCAGCATCGCCGCGGCGCCGCTGGTGGCGACTGGCAGCGTCGTGGCGAGCGCCACGGCCACGCACCCGGCGGCGGACCCGGCTGCTATCGGCCACCGGAATCGGCGGTGCTCGCCGCGGGCAGCGGCGGCGGGCCGACCGAGCCGGCCCCGAGGTGAGGCCGGGATCAGCACCGCGACCGACAACGCCAGTGCGGTGACCACCGGGCCGTTCATCGGTGCCCGTTTCGCACTGTGTCGCCGCCGACGGTCACGCCGGCATCCGGTTGCGCAGGAGCTCGTCGAGTGTTGCTGCCGCATCGGTCCGACCCCGGTCGGCGCGCCACACCCCGATGGCACGCACCCGCCCGCCGTCGGCGGGCCGTAGCACCGCAATTTCGCCGAGCCGCCGGCGACCGGTGCGGTCCCGTTCGACATGCAACAAGACCTG
>CAZPZQ010000197.1:0-6606 GCA_964590745.1 uncultured Mycobacterium sp.
CTTCTGGGTGCGGATGAAATGCTGGAACTTCAGCGGATCCCGCAGGAAGAAGATCTGGGTGTTGTTGCCGACGATGTCCAAGTTGCCTTCGGCCGTGTAGAACTTCAACGCAAATCCGCGCACGTCGCGCCAGGTGTCCGGGCTGCCCCGCTCGCCGGCCACCGTGGAGAACCGGGCCAGCATCTCGGTTTTGCTGCCGGGCTGGAACACCGCCGCCCGGGTGTAGCTGCTGACGTCCGCGGTCACCTCCAGGTGGCCGAACGCGCCTCCGCCCTTCGCGTGCGGTTGGCGTTCCGGGATGCGCTCCCGGTTGAACTGCGCCATCTGCTCGATCAGGTAGTAGTCCTGCAGCAGGATCGGCCCGTCCGGACCGACGGTGAGCGAATGGTCGTCGCTGGGCGCCGGGGCGCCGGCGTCGGTGGTGGTGTGGCTTTCGGTCATCTGGCTAATCCTGGTCGTGGTGGATGCCGGTTCGCAACGTCAACCAGGGTCATGGCCGCATCGGTCCGCCCGGGTGGATCGGTCCGCCGGGGCCGCCCGGGCGTATCGGCCCGCCCGGACGGCCCGGCTCGGGAACGGTTTGTTCCGGGCCGGAGTCCGGGCCGGGCCCGGGCGGCGGTGACTTGTGCATCATGCACCTGCCGTGATGATGGTGATGACCGTGCCAGCCGTCGTTGCCGACGTAGGCGCCGGCCAGGAAGATCACCGACACGATGAAGACGATTCCGGTGACAATCACCACCCACGCCGCGGCCTGATAAAGCCGGCTCGGCTTAGCCGGCGGCGGTGGCGGCGGTGGGTGCGGCGGTCCGCCGGGCGGATGGTTCCTGGGTTCGGCTGGTTCGGTCATACCTGGCATCATGCCCGCGAAGGTGATCGCTGTGGGTTCGTTCCGGCGACCCACACCGAGTCGTCAGCTACGTCTTGCCTATCTGACATCGCAGCCACCACTGAAGTGCATCGGTCACGCCGTTGCCGGTGCCGCCGGTCCGGTCACCGGCAGCCCTGGCCGCGGTCGCCGTTACGCGATCGCCTCAGCCGCCCCCATTGCGGAATCGACCGTGGTCAACGCACCGGAAATGCCGACCGCACGGCGTATCTCGATGAACGCGTGGATCATCGCATCAGTGACTTCGTGCGGATCGCGTAGTGTCGCGTCGTCGGTGAGCACCGAGATGTTGAGCTGATCGACATAGCTCCACACGGTTATGTTCATCGCACTGCCGGGCAGCAACGGCCCGATCGAGTAGAACTCACGAAGCATCGTGCCGCCGACATGCCCGCGCTCCTTCGGACCCGGCACGTTCGAGATGGTGAGGTTTTGCAGCTTGGATCGCGTTGTCCGGTTCGCCAGCCAGCGGAACAGTGCCGGTGCGATCGCCGGCGGCAGATACTCCATCCACGATGCGATCAGCGCCGGTCCCAGCAGGTTCGTGTCTTCTTTGGCGATCGCCGTGCCTAGCGACGTCAATTTCACCCGCTGCAGCGGGTCGTCGACCTGAACCGGAAGTGAAACGTTCAGCGCACCAACCTCATTGCCGCACACCCGATCCGGATCGGTGGACAAGCTGGTCGGCACCGACGCGATCAGCGGCCGGTCGGCGCGCCCGTCGTAGCGCAACAGCAATTCCCGCAGCGCGCCGGCCGCTACGGTCAGCACCAGGTCGTTGATCGTAATGCCGGCTTGCTTGCCGGTCTGCTTGACGTCGGCCAACGCCAATGTGGTGCTTGCGTATCGGCGCCCTGGTGACAGTTTGTGGTTGAAAAATGTCGGTGCCGGTGAGAACCGGCCGGCCAGTTCCGGGTGTCGGCTGCGCCGTTTAGTCGCCTGCCGCAGCCGCCATATCCCCTCGGCGGTTTGCCGGATCAGCCGGGGCAGCCGAGCGAACTGCCGAACCCGTGCACCACAGGCCGCGGCCAGCAGTTGCCGCGTTTCCGGGGCAGCGCCGACCGGTGCGGGGTCGCGCTCGTCTTCGGCGGTGGCGGTGAAGTGCATGGCCCGGGCCAGTAGGTTCGCCGATGCGACGCCGTCGGCCACCGCGTGGTGGATTTTGACGACCACCGCCACCGAGTTGTCGGCCAGCCCCTCGACGAAGTACATCACCCACAGCGGGCGGTGGCGGTCCAGTGGAGTACTGGCGATCTGATCGATGACCAGATCGAGTTCGCGGCGGGTGCCGGGGCCGGCTACCCGGACGCGGCGGACGTGATAGTCCAGGTCCACTTCGGCGTTCTCCATCCACACCGGATGGTGCAGCCGCAGCGGCATCTCGACGAGCCGGTAGCGCAGCGGCTCGAGCAGATGCAACCGCAGCCACAACAGCTGCCGGAACAGTTCGAAGGTGAACTTGCCGCCGAAATGCGAAACGTCCAGAACGCCGATTTTGAGGGTGTGCGTGTGAACGTTCGGGGTTTCGCTGTAGAGGAACATGGCGTCCATGCCACGCAGCAGCTTCATAACCCACCTCGTTCACACCGGACCGGCCGGCCGATACCGCCAATGTACCGGTGCCGACCAGGCCATGCGCGCCTATCATCGGGCAGCATGACGGTAAGAGGTCGGCTCGTCACCGTTCGCGAGGCGGTCGCAACGCTGCGGCGAGCACGGCTGATCGCCCCGCTGCGCCCGGACAAATACTTGCGGATGGCCGCAGCCATGCGACGGGAAAGGCTGTCAGCCACATCGGGTTTCGCATTGGCCGCGCGACGCTGCCCGAACCGCCCGGGGCTGATCGACGAGCTGGGAACCTTGACCTGGCGTGAACTCGACCGGCGCTGTGACGCATTCGCCGCCGCGCTGCAGGCGCTGCCCGACGGCGCACCTGCTGTGGTCGGCATCTTGTGCCGCAATCATCGCGGCTTCGTCGAAGCCCTGGTGGCGGCCAACCGGCTCGGTGCCGACGTGGTGCTGTTGAACACATCGTTCGCCGGCCCGGCACTCGCCGAGGTGGTGCACCGGGAGGCGCCCGACGCCGTCATCTACGACGAGGAGTTCACCGCGATGGTGGATCGCGCGTTGGCCGGGCGATCGGGGGTGACTCGGGTCGTCGGGTGGACCGACGGCCCACGCCCGGGTGAGCCAACCATCGAGCAGATGATCACGGTGCACACCGGCCGGCGGCCGGCCCGCAGTGCCCGCACCGGCAAATTGATCCTGCTGACGTCGGGCACCACCGGAACACCCAAGGGCGCCAAGCGTTCTGGTGGCGGCCTGGCTGAGCTTACCGCAGTGCTCGAGCGCACGCCATATCGAGCCGAAGAGGCCACCGTGGTGATGGCGCCGATGTTTCACGCCTGGGGCTGGTCGCAGTTGGTGATGGCCGCGACGTTGGCGTGCACGATCGTCACCCAGCGCAAGTTTGATCCGGAGGCCACCTTGGCGCTGATCGACCGGTACCGGGCCACCGGACTGAGCGTGGTGCCGGTGATGCTCGACCGCATCATGGAGCTGCCGGAGGAGGTGCGCAACCGGTACAGTTGCCGCTCACTGCGGTTCGCGGTGGCGTCCGGGTCGCGGATGCGGCCCGATGTGGTGACCGCGTTCATGGACCAGTTCGGCGACGTCATCTACAACAACTACAACGCCACCGAAGCCGGCATGATCGCCACGGCCACGCCCGCCGACCTGCGGGCGGCCCCCGATACGGCGGGCCGTCCGGCCGACGGGACCGAAATCCACATTCTGGACGCGGATTTGCGCGACCTGCCTACGGGGGAGGTCGGGCAGATCTACGTGCGCAACAGCACCGGGTTCGACGGCTACACTGCCGGAACGACCAAGGACTTCCACGACGGATTCATGGCGTCCGGTGATATGGGTTATCTCGACGAGGCCGGTCGGCTGTACGTGGTCGGGCGCGACGACGAGATGATCGTCTCCGGCGGTGAGAACGTCTATCCGATCGAGGTGGAGAAAACCCTGACGAACCATCCCGGCGTGGCCGAAGCGTCCGTACTCGGTGTTGACGATCAACAGTTCGGCCAGCGGCTGGCCGCATTCGTGGTGCTCGAATCCGGAGCGGACGTAACGGTCGACGCTCTCAAAGAGCACGTCCGGGAGAATCTGGCCAACTACAAGGTGCCCCGCGAGATCACCATCCTCGACGAACTGCCACGCAACGCCACCGGCAAGATCGTCCGTAGCGAACTGCTGGGCCGGGTCGGCACTACCCGATAACCGGGAACCGCCGTTCGCTCGCCAGTTCGTCGAGCGCGGCCTGCATCCGGGTGCGCACGACGCGATCCACCGTATCGACGTCAGGATCCGGTCCGAATTCGTCTTCGATGTGGATGGAGTCGAGCACCCGGGTGACGATCTTGGCGGGCAGCGGCAAGTTCGGCACGAAGCCGGAGGTGAGCCCGAACGGAAAGCCGACGATGATCGGGGAGATCTTCAGTCGCAACAGCTTGTCCAGCCGCAGCAACTTGGCCAGCCACTCGCCACGGCTGAGGATCAAGAATTGCTCCTGACCGCCGATGCTGACCACCGGCACGATCGGCACCCCGGCGTCCAGCGCGGTGCGCACGTAACCCTTGCGGCCGGCGAAGTCGATCTTGTTGGCATCCCGGGTCGGCCGGAACACGTCGTAGTCGCCGCCGGGGAACACCATCGTCGTCGCGCCCGCCCGCAGCGCGGCGATAGCGTTCTCCCGGCTGGCGGGCAGGAAACCGGCCCGGCCCAGCACGTACTTGCCGCCGGCCATCAGCAGCCCGTCGTGGGCGAGCACATAAAACGGCCGATCGCCGCCGAAATGGTCGTAGAACGCAACCGCGACCACCGGAACGTCCATCGGGACCAGCCCGCCGGAGTGATTCGAGACCAGCAACGCGCCGCCGTCCGGAATGCGATCCAGGCCTTGCACATCCGAGCGGAAGTAGCGTTGGACCGCCAGCCGCAGCAGCGGCATCAGCCGGCGGACGTAGTCGGCATCCCGCAGGGCCAGCCAGCCGGCCGTCGGTGATTCGTCAGGTTGGCCGGCCATCTGCGCCGAACGTCAACTTGCGGCTACCGGGAAATTCTGCCGGCGCATGCGGCCCGATCGCGGTGCACGGGTCAGTACCGATTCCACCGCCGAACGCAGCCCGGGCACGAACGCCCGGTGCTGCAGCGTGCAGCAAGCGTGCCCGCCGTCGACCGTTATCGCGTCGGCGTCCGGGATCTGGCGGGCCATCCACTGCTGGTGCTTCGGCGAGATGACGTGGTCCCGTGCCGGAACCACCACCGCGGTCGGCACGTCGATCTCGGCCAGCCAGGACCGCGAGTCGAATCGGACGATCTCGGCCAGGGCCCGCAACATTCCCCCCGGACTGGTGGCCCGGAACTGGCCGAACGCCCACCGGTACGGGTGCGGTATCGCGTCGTCGGTCTGCAGCGGTATCGGCATCGACGCGGCTGGGCCGGGCTGCGGGCTGAACGACTCCAGCAGGGCGGCGAACAGACCGGTCCCGAGCCGCATGTGCACCGCTTCGGCGAAAGTCGCCGCGCCGGCGCACAGCACCAGCGCGTCGACCCGGTCCCGGTGGCGCTGCCATGCCAGTTGGGCGATCAACGATCCCATCGAGAAACCCACCGGGATGAAGGTGTCGATGCCTAGTGCGTCGGCCAACGCGACGGTGTCGTCCGCGCAGTCCTCCAGCAGGAACCGGGACGACCTGATGCCAGCACCGTGCCAGCGCTGGTCGAACACCACCACGCGGCCGAACCGGCGCATCATCTCCAAGGATGGATACCAGGTCAGCAGGCCGGTGCAGGCCACCGAGTGCAGCATGACGAACGCGGGACCGTTCACCGGGCCGGAGTCCACCACGTAGGTGCTGCCGCGGCCGGGCAGCTCAACCATCCGGCCGGCCGGGTGTGCACGCGGGGCCGCCACCTCGGGCAACCTGACCGCCCGGAGTGCCGGCGATAGGCCTTTCAGGCCGGAGACGATGTCGATTGGCCCATTGAAGCACACCGGTCGCGCGGTGAGCGGGATCTGGGCCGAGCCCGCGCGGCGGCTGAGAAAACGCAGTTGCACATGTGTCACATGTTGTTTTATGAGGTCGCTCTGGCTTAATTTATAGTCATTCATCACGCTGGAAGGTCTGGCCCCATGATGGTTCGTCGCCGCCGCACGACGAGGAATCGCCAAGCCGCCGAGGCGTTTCTGGTGGCCACGATGCTGCCGCTACTGGGAGTGCCGTCCGCGCGGGCGGAGGTGCTCGACGAGGTGGTCGACCAGGCGGTCTCGACCGTTTGGGACGCGGCGGCGGAAGCGCCGGCACCGGATCTGACCGCGCTGTTCGACCAGGCTGTCTACACCCCGCTGCACACTGCCGTTCAAGACTGGATCGACAGTGAACTGGGCCGGCAGGTCGACAGCGTGATCAACGCGGCGTTGGGGTCGTACGCGATCGGCAACGGCACCGCGGGGACGGCCGACGATCCAGCCGGCGGCGCCGGCGGTTGGTTGCTCGGCGACGGCGGTGCGGGCTGGGACAGTGACCAGGCCGGTGTCGCCGGTGGCGCCGGAGGCGCGGCCGGCTGGTTCGGCACCGGCGGGGCCGGCGGCGCCGGCGGCAACGGTGCTGCCGGGGGCGCTGGTGGCGCCGGCGGATGGTTGCTGG
>CAZPZQ010000198.1:0-213 GCA_964590745.1 uncultured Mycobacterium sp.
GACCCGATCGGCGTATTGGCGCTCGTGCACCAGCGCGACCATGTCGGAGTTTTCGAACAGGTACCGCAGTTCGGCTTCGACGTAGCGGAAGTTGACGTTGACTCCGATGCCGCCCGCCTTGACGATGCCGAGCATCGCGATGACGATCTCGTTGCGGTTACGGCAGTACAGGCCAACCTTGTCGCCTTGTTTGACACCCCGGTCGATCAGGTA
>CAZPZQ010000198.1:223-6596 GCA_964590745.1 uncultured Mycobacterium sp.
TGGGACTGCGACGATGGCATGTTCAGCAAGGACGGCAATAAACAGAGCCACGGACCCAAATAAGAACGTGTTACATTTCCTTTCAAGTTCGGAGGCTGGGCGGCAGAAGGGCGGACACCGGTGAGCGAGCCGCACGCGTTGATCGAGCAACGCGGACAAACCCTTATCTTGACGCTGAACCGGCCCGAGGCGCGTAATGCGCTGAGCGGCGAAATGATGCAGATCATGGTCCAAGCGTGGGACCGGGTGGACAGCGATGACGGCATCCGAAGCTGCATCCTGACCGGGGCGGGCGGATATTTCTGCGCCGGCATGGATCTGAAGGCGGCAACCGCTAAGCCGCCCGGCGACTCATTCGAAGACGGCAGCTATGACCCGTCGCGGATCGACGCACTGCTCAAAGGCCGGCGCTTGACCAAGCCGCTGATCGCCGCCGTCGAAGGGCCCGCGATCGCCGGCGGCACCGAGATCCTGCAGGGCACCGACATCCGCATCGCCGGCGAAAGCGCCAAGTTCGGCATCTCCGAAGCCCGCTGGAGCTTGTACCCGATGGGTGGATCAGCGGTGCGACTGGTGCGGCAAATCCCCTACACCATCGCCGCCGACCTGTTGCTGACCGGTCGGCACATCACCGCCGCCGAGGCGTTGCAGATCGGTCTGATCGGTTATGTGGTGCCTGACGGGCAGGCGCTTGCCAGGGCGCTGGAGATCGCCGAGTTGATCAACAACAACGGTCCGCTGGCGGTGCAAGCCATGCTGCGCACCATCCGCGAAACCGAAGGGCTGCCCGAAAACGAGGCGTTCGCCGTCGACACCCAGATCGGCATTCAGGTGTTCTTGAGCGACGACGCCAAAGAAGGGCCGCGGGCGTTCGCCGAAAAACGCCCGCCACAGTTCAAGGGTCGTTAGCCACCCCGAACGTCGAATCCCTGCGGGTATTAGCGCCGAACGTGTAATGAGCACGACTTTTGGGCGGATTTTTCGGTCTGACGACACGTTCGACGAGGGTGTCGGTACCTACCGGCACTATCGGGCTATGTGGGAGCCTTTTGTCGGCAGTGCCGAAGTCGCCGCCGGCCGGCTGACAAAGTACACGCTGCGCAGTAGCAGGTTCGTCGCGGTCCACCACGACATCTACGTGGTCCGCGGCACCCGGCCGACCGCGGTGTTACGAGCGAAGGCGGCCTGGCTGTGGTCCCGAACACGCGGCGTGGTAGCCGGCCAGTCGGCTGCCGTGCTGCACGGCGCCAAATGGGTGAGCGATCAGGCACCAGCGGAATTGCTGTACGACTGTCGGCGGCCGCCGAAGGGCATTCGCACTTGGTCGGATCGCGTCGAAGCCGACGAGATCGAGCTGATCGCCGGCATGCGGGTGACCACGCCCGCCCGCACCGCGCTCGACCTGGCCTGCCGTTACCCTTTCGACAAGGCTGTCGCGGCCATCGACGCACTGGCCCGGGCCACCAGCCTCAAAACCGCCGACGTCGAGCTGCTGGCCGCACGCTACCGCGGCCGCCGCAACATTCGCCGAGCCCGCGCCGTCCTGGCGCTCATCGACGCCGGCGCCGAGTCGCCCCGGGAGACCTGGCTGCGGCTGCTGCTCATCCGGGCCGGCTTCCCGCCGCCGCACACCCAGATCCCGGTTTACGACGGGTACGGGCAGCTGGTTGCGGTAGTGGATATGGGCTGGGAAGAAATCCAAGTGGCCGCCGACTACGACGGCGATCACCACCGCAGCGACCCGGTGCGCTTCGCACGCGATATTCACCGCTTCGAGGCAGTGACCGAGCTCGGATGGATCGACGTGCGGGTTACCAAAGCAGACACCGAGGGCGGCATCATCAGCCGGGTGCAAGCGGCCTGGGACCGCCGAGCGTGTAACCAGCGCGAGTTTTCAGCGAATTTCTCGCGCTGAGTACACGTTGGGCGAGAGGAATCAGCTCAGTACGGGGGCGCTCGGGGTGAACACCACCGGCATCGATTCTGGGCCGCTGACGAAATTCGCCCGGCGCAGCGGAACTTCAGCTCCGTCGGCCATCCGCAGATCAGGCATCCGGGCCAGTACCTTCCCGATCATCACGTTCAGTTCTAGGCGGGCCAACTGGTTGCCCGGGCAGAAGTGCGCACCGAAGCCGAACGACAGGTGGCTGTTGGGGTATCGCTGGATATCGAAGCGATCCGGTTCATCGAACACCATTTCGTCGAAGTTCGCTGACTCGAACAACAACATCATTTTCTCGCCCCGGTGCAGTTGGGTGCCGTGGAACTCGGCATCGGCGGTCAGTGTGCGACACATGTTTTTCACCGGTGAGGTCCAGCGCAGCATCTCCTCGATGGCGCCGGGCAGCAGTTCCGAATCGGCTCGCAGCATGTCCCACTGGTCGCGGTGGCGTAGCAGTTGCTCGGTGCCGCCGGACAGCGTGTGCCGGGTGGTTTCGTCGCCGCCGATCAAGATCAGCAGGGTCTCCATGACGATCTCGTCGTCAGACATCTGCTGCCCATCGACTTCGGCGTTGATCAGCACCGAGTACAGGTCGTCAGTCGGTTCGGCGCGGCGTTTGGCGATCATCTCCATGGTGAACGCGGTGTAGCCGGCGAATGCGTCCATTACCGCTTGAAACGTCGCCGACTCCGGGTCTAGATGTGAGCTTTGCCCGGTCACCAAGTCGTCGGACCACTTGAGCAGCATGGCGCGCTGTTCGGGCAGTACCCCGAGCATGTCGCCGATCACCGCCATCGGCAGCGGCGCGGCGATCTCGCGAACGAAGTCACACTCGCCGCGTTCACAGACCGCGTCGATCAGGCTGTCACATAGCTTCTCGATGGACGGCCGCCGGTCATTCACCCGCTTACGGGTGAAGCCGGCGTTGACCAGCTTGCGTCGGATCAAGTGTTCCGGGTCGTCCATGTCGATCATGTAGGGCATGCCCGGTTGGTCGGGGCGAATTCCGCCGGTGTTGGAGAACAGTTCCGGGTTACGTTCGGCATCGATGACAGCCGCATAGCTCGCCGCGGCGGCCAGGCCGTTACGATCGCGGAACACCGGCTCGTTGTTGCGCATCCACCGGTAGGCGGCGCGCGCTCCGCCGTCGGCATAAAACGTGCCGTCGGTCAGGTCGATGTCGGGTTTGGTCTGCAACGTCGTCTCGGTCAACACCTCAGTCATCGGCATCCCTTCGGATTACAGTGGGCGCATGCCCGACACTCAACACACCATCGCTGGCACTGTGCTTACCATGCCGGTGCGGATCCGTCAGGCGGATGTGCACACCGCCATGTTCTCGGTCGCCGCGGACGCCGCGCAGCGGCTGATCGACTACAGCGGACTGCGGGTGTGCCAGTATCGGCCCGGTCGCGCGGTGGTCAACCTGATGCTGGCCCGCTACATCGACGGTGATCTGGGGCAGTACCACGAATTTGGTACCGCGGTGATGGTCAGCCCACCGAAATCGGATGCCCGGGGCTGGCGGGCGTTGGCGTCGGCCGGCGCGTTCATCCATCATCTGCCGGTGGACCAGGAATTCACCCTGGAGGCCGGGCGTACCATCTGGGGCTTTCCGAAGATCATGGCAGACTTCGCAGTTCGCGAAGGCAAGCAATTCGGCTTCGATGTTGCCGCCGGCGGTGCACACATCGCGACCATCGAGTTCGGCCGCGGGCTGGGCGTGCCGGCACTGTTCACTGCACGACCGCGGGTGCTGCGGGCCTACAGTCACCTCGACGGCGTTACCCGCGAAGTACCTTGGAAGATGCGGGTTTCCGGGGTGCGCGGGCGACTCGGCGGCGCCAAGCTGCGACTTGGTGAGCATGCCTACGCCCGCGAGCTGGCGGCCTTGGGGCTGCCGAAGCCGCCGATGATGTCGGCGTCAGTCGCCAAGGTGGAGATGATTTTCGGCGACGCCGACGTCATCAGCGGCTAGATCTTGGCAGTCCGGCCAGCCCAATACGGGTCACGCAGTTTGCGTTTGTACAGCTTGCCGTTGGGATCACGCGGCATCTCGTCGACGTAGTCGACGGACTTGGGCCACTTGAACTTCGCCAGCCGCTCTTTCGCGTAGTCCAGCAGTTCAGCCGTCAGCGCGTCGTCACCGGTGATGCCGACGGCAGGCTGCACTACGGCCTTGATCTGCTCACCCCAGTCCTCGTCGGGCACCCCGAACACCGCGACGTCGGCGACTTTCGGGTGCATGATCAGTTCGTTCTCGATCTCGGCGGGGTAGATGTTGACGCCGCCGGAAATGATCATGTTGGACTTGCGGTCCTGCAGGTACAGGTAGCCGTCCTCGTCGAAGTAACCGACGTCGCCGACGGTGAACAGGTCGCCGGCCCGGTTCTCCGCGGTTTTCTTCTCGTCATTGTGGTAGGCGAACTGGGATCCGGCCATCTGCATGTAGATGGTGCCGACCTCCCCGGTCGGCACCTCGTTGCCGGCGTCGTCGAGCACCTTGACCACCGAGTACGGCCAGGGCCGGCCCACCGAGCCCGGGTGGGCCAGCCACTCCTCGGCGGTGATCAGGGTGCCGCCGCCTTCGGTGGCGGCGTAGTACTCGGTGATCACCGGCCCCCACCAGTCCAGCATCCGGCGTTTGACCTCCGGCGGGCACGGCGCCGCGCCGCGGATGAGGTTGCGCAGCGACGAGACGTCGTAGCGAGCCCGGACCTGCTCCGGCAGGGCGAGCAGCCGGCGGAACTGGGTGGGCACCATGTGGCTGTGGGTGACCCGGTGCTCGGCGATCAAGCGCAGCGTCTCTTCCGGATCCCATTTGTCCATCAGCACGACCTTGTGGCCGAGCTGCAACGAGATCACCGAAAAGTTCAGCACCGCGGTGTGATACAGCGGTGAGGAGCACAGGTGCACGTGGCCGTCGAACGGCTGCAAGCCATACAGCGCAAAAAAGCCGACGGCGAAGGCCGGCACATCGTCGGGGTCGGCGCCACTCAACGGGCGCTGCACCCCTTTGGGTTTGCCGGTGGTGCCCGAGGTGTAGAGCATGGCGGCCCCCATGGTGCGGACGTCGGGGCGGGCTTCGGGCTCATCGGCGCCCAGCCCAGACAGCGGCGTGAAGCCGGCGACGTCACCGACGGCGAACCGCCGCTGCCCGGGAAGTTCGGCTTCGTCAGCGGCAACACGGCAGGCTTCGGCGAAACGCTCATGGCCGACAAGGGCTTTGGCTCCACTGTCGGAGAGGATGTAGCCGATCTCGGGTCCGGTCAGATGCCAGTTGACCGCCACGATGTAAAGGCCGGTCTGCATGGTGGCGAAGTACACCGCGAGGGCGTCGACGATGTTGGGCAGCACCATCACCACCACGTCGCCGGGACGCAGCCCCAACGCCTGCAGGCCGCGGCCGTACCGATTTGCCCGGCCGGCCAGTTCGCCGTAAGTCAGCTGACCACCCAGGACGTCGACCACCGCAACGGTGTCCGGATCGTCGCGGGCGATGTTCCACAGGCCGGTCTCGGTCATCCGGCTAATCTAGAACGCGTTCTAGTCCGGCTGCAAGGCGGGGTCACCTTGCGCGAGCTGGGGCGAAGGTGTGCCCCAAAATAGGTGTTTTAAGGGACTTATGCCTTCCCCCGCAAGCGGGAGGTGCCCCCAGCTCGCGCCACTAACCCAGCCAGTTGGCGGATCTGATCGGCGTCCCGGGCGGTGACCACCATCATCGTCACCCCGGCCGCTTCCCACACCGCGATCTGCTTGCGCACGTGGTCGACGTCGCCGACGACGACGGCATCGTCGACCAGTTCGTCTGGAATGATGGTGGCCGCCTCGTCCTTGCGGCCCGAGCGGAACAGCCGCGTGACGTCGTTGACAATCTGCGCGTAACCCATCCTGCGGTACACATCGGCGTGGAAATTGGTGTCCTCGGCACCCATTCCGCCCATGTACAGCGCCAGGAACGGCTTGATGCCGGCGAACGCCGCGGCCCGGTCTTCGGTGATCACCACCTGGGCGCTCGCGCAGATCTCGAAGTCCGCCCGGGTGCGTCGGGCGCCCGGCCGGGCGAACCCCTCGTCGAGCCACTCGTTGTACATCCCGGCCAGCCGGGGCGTGTAGAAGATGGGCAGCCATCCGTCACAGATCTCGGCCGCCAGCGCGATGTTCTTCGGCCCCTCGGCGCCCAGCATCACCGGAATGTCGGCGCGCAGCGGATGGACGATCGGTTTGAGTGCTTTACCGAGACCGGTGGTCTCCGCTCCGGTGAGCGGCAGCGGATAATGCGGGCCCGGGCTGGTCACCGGCCGTTGGCGGGCCCATACCTGACGCAGAATGTCGATGTATTCCCGGGTCCGGGCCAAGGGTTTGGGAAACCGCTGGCCGTTCCAGACCTCCACCACCTGCGGCCCGGACACACCCAGGCCGAGGATGTGT
>CAZPZQ010000199.1:0-6596 GCA_964590745.1 uncultured Mycobacterium sp.
CGCGGCGCAGCCCGTTCTTGCGGACCATGTTCATCGAGACGTAGACGTCGTTGGGGCCGGCCAGGTAGCCGGAGGTCCGCACGAACGCATAGTTGTCCAGCACGTCCAATATCCCGGCCACCGGCTGTAGGACATCGTCGTCACGCAGTTCGGCATCGCCGCCGTCACCGGGCCGGTCGCGCCGCCGGCGGTCGCGGAACCGGCGTCCACGGCGCCCGGCGCGCCCGTCGCCCTCGTCGTCCCGGCTTTGTTGGCCTTGAGTTTGCTGGTCGCCGGCCTGCTCGCTGTCCTTGGCTCCGCTGCGCTCGTCGGTCTTGGCGGCATCGCGTTGGGCGGAATCGTCGGCCTTCTCGCCTGATCTGTCCGACTTGCCTTGCTCGTCGCTGTCGGCCAGCGGCGCTCCAGCCTCTCGTCTGGCACCGCGCCGTTCCCGACGGTGGGTATCGGTCGTTTCCGCGGCTGCCTCAGATCTCGATTCGCCGTCGGCCTGGTCACCGGTGTCTCGGATCGCGGCGATGAGTTCGTTCTTGCGCATTCCCGACGCGCCTTTGACGCCGACCCGGGTGGCCAACGCACGCAGTTCGGGAAGCACCATGGTAGCCAGTGAGCCATCCGCTTCGCCGGCTGCATCGGCGTTGGTTGCTTCTGAAGTCTCCCCCGAGTCAGTCTGCGGCGCCGTATCCGAGGTGGAGTCGTTTTCGCCGGTCTTAGTCGGAGCAGCATCGTGCGGCTTCGACACCTGCTCGTGTTCGGTGCTGTCGCCAGCCGTGATGAGGTCCGTATTGGTCACGGATTTCCTTTCTTCCCTCGTCGGCTTTGTCACGCGAGGGGTTAGTTGCATTCAGCCAGATCGCCGAGTGCCTGCCACCGTCGACTCAAAGCAGCAACGGTGACCGCTCGCATCGGCGGCGCTGAACGGCGAACCGTACATCCACAAGAAGAATTGGTGGTATCCCAGTGACATCGCAGTCTGGTGCAGTTGCTGCGACTGCTGGACGGCTCCGAGGATAACCCGGTTCGGTGTCGGAAGCAAGGAGCCCCGCTAGGCTCAGCTTCGGCACATCGATCCTGGTCAGCCGGAGACCACGACCCCGGAGTTCCAGCGAACGCCGTCGCCGACCGGCATCTCGCTGATGGTGAAGCCGTTTGCGGTTCCGTATTCCAGCACTTCGGCGGGCAGTTGCGTCGCGGTGCTCAGCGCTATCACCGCAGGTCCAGCGCCGGAAAGCACCGCTGGAACCCGCCGGCTGCGCAACAGCCGCAGGTACTCGGTCGACCTCGGCAGGGCGGCCGCCCGCTGCGGCTGATGCAAGGCGTCCTCGGTGGCAGCCAACAACAAATCCGGGCGCTCGGTCAGCGCCACCACCAAGAGCGCGGCGCGGCTGACGTTGAACCGGGCATCGCAGTGACTCACCTGGGCAGGCAGCAGCCTGCGGGTCTCCGCCGTGGAGGAACACTGGTCGGGTATCGCCGGAAAAAGGTGAATGCCGGGATGCAGCCGCAGCGGCACCGCCGAGTAACCCGGCGGATCGCAGCCGCCGCCGACTTTGCTGACGGACTCATCGGTCCAGGCCACCACCGCACCGCCGAGCACCGCAGCGGCCGCGTTGTCTGGGTGTCCTTCGAACTGTGCGGCCAACTGGATTAGCTCGGGTTCACTGAGCGGTTCCCAATCCAGTTGGCTGACAAGGCCATTGACGGCGCCCAGACCCGCGACCACGGCAGCAGCCGACGAGCCAAGACCGCGCTGGTGCGGGATGGCGTTGCGGCAGCGCACCACCAACCCGGGCGCGTCCACGCCGATGGCCCGCAGCCCGCTGCTGATGCCTTGAACGACAAGGTGGTCCGAGTTCAGCGGCACCCGGCCGGCACCCTCCCCCTCGACCTCGACGGTCAGGCCCGAATCGACCGTCTCGACGATAATCTCGTCGTAAAGACCGAGCGCGAGGCCGATGCAGTCAAAGCCGGGGCCCAGGTTGGCGCTGGACGCCGCCACCGCGACACTTGCCGACAAACCAATCGGCAAGATCCGCGTCACCAACAACCCTTTCCTCGACACCACCGGCCGCAGCTCGGCACACCCACTAGCCCAGCCCCAACTTGGCGACCACGGCGACCGGGTCGACGGGTACCGAGGCCACATCGGGCATATCCATCAGCGCGGTGTCCGGGTCCTTGAGGCCGTTGCCGGTGACGGTACACACCACCGTGGAGCCACGCTGCACCCATCCGTCCTCAACCGCTTTGAGCAACCCGGCGATACCGGCCGCCGAAGCCGGTTCGACGAAGACGCCCTCGCTTCGCGCCACCAGGCGGTAGGCCGCCAGGATCTCGTCGTCGGTGGCGGCCAAAAACTGCCCCCCGGACTGTTGTTGCGCCTCCACCGCCGCCGCCCATGACGCCGGCGCGCCGATGCGGATTGCGGTGGCGATGGTCTCCGGGTTGCGCACCGGCTCACCCGACACCAGTGGCGCCGCGCCAGCCGCCTGGGTGCCCAGCATCCGCGGTAGCCGGTCGGCCAGGCCGGCGGAGTGATACTCGGTGTAGCCCTTCCAGTACGCGGTGATGTTTCCGGCGTTGCCGACCGGCAGCGCATGTACGTCGGGCGCCGCGCCCAGAGCGTCGACAATCTCGAAGGCCGCCGTCTTCTGGCCTTCAATCCGTACCGGGTTCACCGAGTTGACCAGCGAAATGGTCGAGAAGTCGGCGGCCATCTTGCGGGCCAGCTCCAGACAGTCGTCGAAGTTACCGTCGATCTGGATGATCTTGGCTCCGTGCATAACCGCCTGAGCCAACTTGCCCATCGCGATCTTGCCCTGCGGGATCAGCACCGCGCAGGTGATGCCGGCGCGGGCCGCATAGGCGGCGGCCGACGCCGAGGTGTTGCCGGTCGAGGCGCACAGCACGGCCTGCTGTCCGCGGGCCACCGCGTCGGTCACCGCCATCGTCATGCCGCGGTCCTTGAACGAGCCGGTGGGGTTGAGTCCCTCGACCTTAAGATGCACGGTGCAGCCGGTCTGCTCAGAGAGCCGGGCGGCGTGGATCAACGGAGTACCGCCCTCACGCAAGGTGATCGGGATCCAGTTGCCGCCGACCGGCAACCGCTCGCGGTACGCCGCGATCACCCCGGGCCAGGGCTGGTGCGTTGTCGCCCGCGCGGGGATCACTGGCCGGTTCCTTCCAGTCGCAACACGCTGGTCACAGCTTGCACCACATCCAAATCAGCCAGCGCCGCCACAGTTTCGAACAGCGCGGCGTCGGCGGCCCGGTGCGTCACCACCACGATTCGTGCGCCGACCCGTCGGCCATCATGGTCGACCACGCCTTCCTGTCGGACCTCGGCGATGCTGACCTCCCGCTTGGCGAATTCCGCTGCTACCGAGGAAAGCACGCCGGCCTTGTCGGCGACGCTCATGCTGACGTAGTAGCGGGTTGCGACGAGCCCGATCGGCGAGATGGGCAGCTGTGCGTACTTGGATTCGCGGGGTCCGCGGCCGCCCTGCACCCGGTTACGGGCGGCCATCACCAGGTCGCCGGTCACCGCCGAGGCGGTCGGCGCCCCGCCGGCGCCTTGGCCGTAGAACATCAGTCGCCCGGCCGCTTCGGCTTCGACCACGACGGCGTTGAAGGCACCGTTGACGGTGGCCAACGGGTGACTCAACGGCACCAGCGCTGGATAAACCCGAGCCGAAACCCGCTGCTGGCCATCGTCATTGGTGACCCGCTCACAGATGGATAGCAGCTTGATGGTGCAGCCCAGCGCGCGTGCTGAAGTGAAGTCCTCTGGGGTGATGCGGGTGATGCCCTCACGATAGACGTCGTCAGCGGTGACTCGGGTGTGAAAGGCGATGGACGCCAGAATGGCGGCCTTGTCCGCGGCGTCGTAGCCTTCCACGTCGACGGTCGGGTCGGCCTCGGCGTAACCCAGCGCGCTGGCGTCCGCGAGGGCAGCGTGAAACTCGACGCCGGTGGCGTCCATCTCAGAGAGGATGTAGTTGGTGGTGCCGTTGACGCTTCCGGCGACCCGCAGCACCGTGTCACCGGCCAGCGACTGGGTCAGCGGCCGGATCACCGGGATGGCGCCAGCGACGGCCGCCTCGAAATAGAGGTCCACATGGGCCCGTTCGGCGGCCTCGGCGAGCTCGCCGGTGGACTTGGCCAGCAGCGCCTTGTTCGCCGTGACGACGGATTTGCCGTGCTCGAGCGCCGACAGGATAGCTTTGCGGGCCGGCTCGGCCGGCCCCATCACCTCGACGACGATGTCAACGTCGGCACGGGCGACCAAATCTTCGATGTTCTCGGTGAGCAGTTCGACCGGCACGCCCCGGTCGGGCGCCACTCGACGCACCCCGATTCCGCGCAACACCAGCGGAGCGCCGATCCGGGCGGCCAGGTCGTCGGCGCTGTCTTCGATGATGCGGACGACTTCGCTGCCCACGTTGCCTAATCCCAGGACCGCGACGCCAACCGACTGCCCGTCGCCGAACACACTCACCTCACTTCCAGACCGATCAGGTCGTCGATCGTTTCCCGGCGCAGCATCAGCCGGGCGACACCGTTGCGCACGGTAACCACCGCCGGCCGGCCGATCATGTTGTATCTGCTCGACATCGAGTAGCAGTAGGCACCGGTGGCCGCTATCGCGATCAAGTCAGCTGGTCTGAGGTCGTTCGGCACCCAGGTGTCACGCACGACGATATCGCCGCTTTCACAGTGTTTTCCCACGATGCGGGCCAACACCGCGGGCGCATCGCCGGCCCGCGACACCAGCCGGGCGTCATACTCGGCGTCGTAGAGCGCGGTGCGGATGTTGTCGCTCATGCCGCCGTCCACGCTGACGTACCGTCGCTGTTCGCTGGCGCTGATGTCGACGTCCTTGATGGTGCCGACCTGGTAGAGCGTGACGGTACCCGGACCGGCGATCGCCCGCCCGGGCTCGACCACCAGCCGCGGAGTCGGCAGGCCCACCGCTGCGGACTCGCGGCGAACGATGGCGCCCAGCTTGGCGGCCAGTTCGGTTACCGGCGGCGGATCGTGCTGCGGCAGATAGGCGATACCAAACCCACCACCGAGATCGACAGTGGCGATCTGGGCGGCCAAGGAGGTACCGAACTCGGCCACCACGTCGTGGAGCAGACCGATGATCCGGTGCGCGGACAGTTCGAATCCGGCCGCATCGAAAATCTGCGACCCGATGTGGCTGTGCAGTCCGACGAGCCGCAGGTGATCGGTGCCGAATATGCTGCGGACCGCTGCCATCGCCGCACCGCTGGACAACGACAGACCGAACTTCTGGTCCTCGTGGGCGGTCGAGATGAATTCGTGGGTGTGCGCTTCGACGCCCACGGTGACGCGCACCAGCACGTCTTGGACCACGCCGGCCTCCCGGGCGATCATGTCCAGCCGGTCGATCTCGAGCATCGAGTCCAACACGATGTGGCCGACGCCGGCTTTGACCGCAGCGGTCAGTTCATCCACCGATTTGTTGTTGCCGTGCACAGCGATCCGCTCGGCCGGGAAACCGGCATGCAGCGCGACGGCAAGTTCGCCGCCGCTGCACACGTCCAGCGCGAGGCCTTCTTCATCGATCCAGCGTGCTATTTCGCTGCTCAGGAAAGCTTTGGCCGCGTACCGGACGTTGCGGCCGCCGCCGAACGCTGCTGCCATTTCGCGGCAGCGGGCACGAAAGTCGTCCTCGTCGACCACGAAGAGCGGCGTGCCGTACTGCTGGGCAAGGTCGGTAACCTTCACTCCGGCAATCTGCACTATGCCGTCGGCACCGCGAACAGCGTTGCGCGGCCAGACGTTCGAAGCCAGCTCCAGCAACTGCTGTGCGGTTTGCGGCCGCGCCGGCAGGCCGGCGTGGTGGATTTCTTCGGCGTGTCGCGGGCCGGCGGGGTGAACGTTCACATCCGCTCCGGGGCGGTCACGCCGAGCATGCCCAATCCGTTTGCGATCACCTGACGGGTGGCCTGGCATAGCGCCAGCCGCGCGGTGTGCAGTTCGGTCGGTTGTTCGTCACCCTGCGGTAGCACTCGGCAAGTGTCGTAGAACCGGTGGTAGTCGCCGGCGAGGCCCTCCAGATAGCGGCACACCCGGTGCGGTTCCCGTAGCGAAGCGGCGGTGGCCAGCACCCGCGGGAACTCACCGAGGGTGCGGATCAGGGTGCCCTCCTTGTCTGTGCTGAGCAGCTCCAGGTGACCGGTATCCGGGATCAGACCGAGTTCGGCGGCGTTGCGAGCCAGCGACGACAACCGGGCATGAGCGTATTGCACGTAATAGACCGGGTTTTCGTTGGACGCCGAGGACCACAATTCGAGGTCGATGTCGATCGGGGTGTCCACCGAGGAGCGGAGCAGACTGTACCTGGCGGCGTCCACCCCGATCGCTTCCACCAGGTCGTCGAGGGTGATTACGGTTCCGGCCCGTTTGCTCATCTTCACCGGTTGGCCGTCGCGGACCAGGTTGACCATCTGGCCGATCAGCACCTCGACTGTTGCCGGGTCGTCGCCGAAGGCGGCGGCAGCCGCTTTGAGCCGCGCGATGTAGCCGTGATGGTCGGCGCCGAGCATGTAGATGCACAGGTCGAAGCCGCG
>CAZPZQ010000200.1:0-6547 GCA_964590745.1 uncultured Mycobacterium sp.
TCCGCGGCACCTCGGCGACCCGGACCGGGACGTAGCTGCCCGGGAAGCACTGCGGCCAGGTCGGGCAGCCCAGTCCGGACGCGGTGACGCGGACGATCGCACCGGTGACGGCGATGGTGCCCTGCGTCGCGATGACCCCCGCGGCCAACACCCGCTGGACGCGCCGACTGGGCAGCGGCATTAGGTCGACCAGCCGGATGAGCAACCGTCCGATACGCACCGCCCAATCGTAGAGGATCGTTAACTACGCGACGTAGTAGATTGGGCAGTCGCTGCCCCGGGCCGTCGTGCCCCGGTGCCGATCAGGATCCGACGGCGCTGGCGAACAAGCTCTGCAGACCGGCCATAAGGTCCGAGAAGCTACCGCCGGCGGTGAACACATCGCCGAACGGCCCGCCGCCCACGGTTTGCCCAAGCGCCCGGAATGCGTCGGCGACCGCAGTGGGGTCGGGTTCGAAACCATCGGGAATGCCCGTAGATACGCCTCGGAACAGGCCGTCGAGATCGGCGACGGCCGCCACGCTTTGATCGAACGTAGCCAGCAGTCCGCCGACGTTGCCGTCGTTGAAAATCTGACCGTCGGCCCCGCCACTGCCGGTCAGTAACGCTTCGGTGTACTCCTGCGGGTCGTAACCGGTAAGGCCAAGCGTGCCGTTGAAACTCTGCTGCTGGGCGTCGTACATCATGTTGAACGCATTAAAGACGCGGTTGACCAGGCCGTTGTAGGCGCTGTCGGTGCCGAACATAGCCCGCTCCAAGCCCAGTTCGTCTGCGACGAGATTGCTGTTGAAAGTCTGCTCCGCGGCCAGCACCGCGCTGTTGAACGTGACCACATCGGCGACCAGCCTGGCGAAGTTCGCACCGGCCGCACCGGTCTCAATGTCATCACCGGAGCTCCCGCTGAACGCACCACCGAGAAAAACCGCAGCGCCGATGTAATGGCCGATTGCGCTCTCCAGCCCGGCAAACGGGATGCTGCCTGCATGCTGCGGGTCGACGAGCAGCGACTCGTTGATTGCCGCGAGATTCAACGCGGCGAAGGCCCCGTCATGCACCGTCCCGCGAGCGCCGAGCAGGCCGAGCAGGCTGCCCTGGCTTGCCCCTGTGAGCGCGTTGGTGGCGTTGAAGAACTGCTCTACCGCGTCCTTGGCGAGGCCGTGCACAGAACCGTCCGGGTGCACATCACCGCCGAGGACGGCTGCGATACTCGGAGTCAGCTCGTGCTGGGCGTCAACCAACTGGGCGTTGGCGGCCAGAAAGCCCTCGATCAGCGCTGAGTTGGCGTTGAGCTGGGCATCCAACGGGCCGGCCAAACCGGCAGTGAGCAGGATGCTATGACCCGGCGCGGCGGGCCACATCGTCGCCGGAGCGGCGGTGACCATACCGGCGGCAATCACCGCACCAACGGCCGTTACGGATGAGCAAGCGACCAGCTGCATAATCTCCTCGATCACGGTTGTCGACGCGGCACGCCCAAACATAGCTTAGGCTTAGCTAAGTGATCAAACGGTCCAGTCAGACGAACCGGAACCAGCGCAGTGCCGACAGTCCCGCGACCGCGCCCCACACCGCCAGCACCACGATGCCGAACCAGTCCACCGTCAGTGTCAGCGCCTGGGCCAGCGCTTCGGTCAGTGCCCCGGACGGCGTCAGCCGGGCGACCCACCGGGCCGCCGTCGGCACGGTGTCGGTCTCCAGGGTCAGCGCGGCGAATCCACCGAACACAAACCACATCAGGTTGGCCAGGGCCAGCACGATTTCAGCTCGCAAAGTGCCACCGAGCAGCAAGCCCAGCGCGGCGAATCCCGCCGTGCCCAGCGCAATGACCCCCGCGCCCAGCACCAATCCGGCCACCTCCGGTCGCCAGCCGACGGCAAAACCGATCAACCCCAGCAGAATCGCCTGCAAGAAGACCACAGTGACCACAGCCAGTGATTTACCGGCGATGATGCCCCAGACCGGCAGCGCGGTGGCGCCCAGCCGCTTCAGCGCACCATAGCGACGATCGAAGGCAACGGCGATTGCCTGGCCGGTGAACGCGGTCGCGATGACCGCGAGCGCCATGATCAGCGGTACGAAAACCCGGGCGCGCGGTGCGGCGTCGTCGCCGAACGAGCCGAGGGGCAGCAAGGTCAGCCCGATCAGCAGCGTAATCGGGATGAACATGGTCAACAGCAACTGCTCACCGTTGCGCAGCAGCAGCTTCAGTTCCAGGCGGTATTGGGCGGCCAGCATCCGCGGCACCGTGTTGGGTCGTGGGGCGGGCGTGAAGGTACCGGGCGGGAAATGTGCGGGGCCGGTCATTCGCGCAGGTCCCGTCCGGTCAACTCCAAAAACACGTCCTCCAGACTGCGCTGCTCCACCCGAAGATTGGTGGCCAGCACGTCGAGTTGGGCGCACCAGGCGGTCACCGTAGCCAGCACCTGCGGGTCAATCGGTCCCTCGACCAGGTACTCGCCCGGTGTGACCTCGGTGGCTCGATAGCCCTCGGGCAGCGTCGACACCAGCAAGGACAGGTCGAGGCGAGGCGGCGCGGTGAACCGCAATTGGCCCTCGGCGCCAGCTCGGCCCAGCTCGGCGGGCGTACCGGCGGCCACCGCCGAGCCATGGTCGATGATCAACAGGCGATCGGCCAGTTCTTCGGCCTCGTTGAGCTGGTGGGTGGTCAGCACCACCGTCACACCGTCCCGGCGCAGCGAGTCGATCAGCTCCCACACCATTAACCGTGCGTGGGCATCCATGCCGGCGGTGGGCTCGTCGAGAAATACCAACTCGGGCCGGCCCACCAGGGCGCAGGCCAGCGCGAGGCGCTGTTGTTGGCCGCCGGAAAGCCGCCGGTAGGTAGTGCGGGCCACGTCGGTGAGGCCCAGCGTCTCCAGCAGCCACCGCGGATCCAACGGATCGGCCGCATAGGCGGCAACCAAATTGAGCATCTCGGCGGCTCGGGCCGCCGGGTACCCGCCGCCCCCTTGCAACATCACCCCGATGCGGGTCCGCAGCCGGGCATTGTCGGCGACCGGATCCAGCCCGAGCACCTCGATGGTTCCGGTGTCCGGGCGCACGAAGCCCTCACACATCTCGACCGTGGTCGTCTTGCCCGCACCGTTCGGGCCCAGCAGCGCGAAGACCTCCGCGGTGTGCACTTCAAGATCGAGATCAGCGACGGCGACGGTTGATCCGTACCGCTTTCCCACCCCACGCATGCGCACCGCGACGGGCGGAGCCGGCCGTACCGAGGTCACGGCGAATCAGCGTATGCGCCGGGCGCCACGGTGGCCCGCTGGGTCGGCGGCGCCGGCGGCACGGCCGAAACGCCGTCGCGCTCCGCCGGCAGTGCCCGCCAGGGCAGCCGAGGGTAGGTCAGCGCGATCAACAGCAGCACGATGACGGTGCTGGCCAGGGTGGCGTCCACAATTTGGAACAGCGCGAACCGATCGCCGTTGGCGGTCGGCCCGAAGATGCCCACCACGATCGTCACCACGATCGCCGCAACTCGAAAGCCCGGCCGGGTGGCCCAGGCGGCCAGCGGAATGATGGCCCACAGCAGATACCAGGGCTGCACGACCGGAAACAGCAGCACCGTCACCCCCAGAGCCACCCCGAGCCCACCGACCGGGTGCAGCCGGCCGTGCAACACCACCAGCAGCAGCCAGATCACCATTACCGTGATGATCAGCACGCCGATACCGCGGGTCAGCGCCAGCACCGCGGTGGTGTGATCGCCTAAGCCCAACAGGATCCCGGCTTGCCCGGTGCCCAGGGCCAGCAGCGTCGGCGGTGACATCCAGCTGCGCACCACGTTGGCGGTGCCCAGGGTGTAAATCCAGCCGAATCCGAGTCCGCTGGCTGTACCGATGGCAGCCGCCACCGCCACGGCTAATGCCGTCATGGCGCCGCCGGCCAGCGCCAACCCCCGCAGGTCACCGCCCCAGCGACGGGCCAGGGCCATCGTGACAAAGCCCAACGCCAGCAGCGACGGCAGCTTCACCTGCGCGGACATCGCGATCAGCACCGCGCCGACCAGCAACATCCCCAACGGCGCCCAGCCCCGCCACTCCATCCGGTGCCGTGGCCACCGCATCGGGATGGGCACCATCGACCGCGGCGAGTCGGCGCCGCGCAGCGCGAATTCGGTGCCGGTCAGCATCAGCCCGAGCATCAGCGCCTCGTTGTGGATGCCCGCGACCAGGTGCATCAGCAGCAGCGGGTTGGCCGCGCCCAGCCACAACGCGCTGACTTCGGCTACTCCGCAGCGGGCAGCCAGCCGCGGCGTGGCCCAGACGACCAGCCCCACCCCGATCAGCACCACCACCCGGTGGCAGAGCACGGCGGCCACGATGTTTTCCCGGGTCAGCGCCGAGATTCCGCGCCCGATCCATAAGAACAGCGGGCCGTAGGGCGCCGGGGTTTCCCGCCACAGGCTGGGCACCGACAAGGTGAACACGTGGTCGAGGCCGAGGGCCGGCGCCGGTCCCACTCGGTAGGGGTCCAGTCCCAGCCGGGAGATCTGGCTCTGCGCGAGGTAGGAGTACACGTCTTTGCTGTACATCGGTGGTGCGACCAGCAACGGCAACATCCACAACAGCAGCGTGCGGTCCAGTTGACTGCGCGACATGCGCCGGCCTGCTCCGGCCGGACGACGATGCGCCGAGGTACTCGGTGCGGAGCAGTCCGGCGATGAGGCTAACGCGAATCTGCCCAGCATCAACCAGGCCAGCGCCATCATCACCGCTCCGGTGGTGGTCATCGTCAACGCCACGGTCTGCAGGCGGGAGGGCAGATTGAGCAACCGGACACCGAAGGTCGGGTCCTGTATCACCGGTCGAGCACCGGCCCCCAGTGCACCGATCGCCATCAGCACGGTGCCGGCGCCACCGAACAGCCGGGTGCGCCGCAGCGCCACCAACTCGGCGAGGTTGAGCGGAGCGCCCACCGTGCGCTCGTCGCCATGCCAACGCGCGATCGACGTGCTCAGCTGATACTGGCGGGCTGCCACCACAGCAGCGTAACGACCGGCCGTGCAGCGCTCGCTGTGAGCAGCGCAACTCCGCTCCCGGGCGTAATTGAGGCCAGCCCGGGTAGACCAGTTGCCGGAATTGCGTCACACTGGTGTTGTGAAAATCGAGGCCGGGGTGAAACCCGCTATGAAAACCGCCGGGGCACGCCCTGGCGGTACGGCTGTGCGCAGTGCGCGAACAGCCGACCCGGCCTTGACTCACACGTCCCGGGAAGGCCGTACCCGCCGCGCGGTGGTACGGCTGCTGATGGAATCCGGACCCATCACCGCAGGTGAGATCGGCACTCGGTTGGGTCTATCGGCAGCCGGCGTACGCCGCCACCTAGACGCCCTGATCGCCATGGGCGACGCGGAGGCGCATCCGGCAAGGGCGTGGCAGCAGGCCGGGCGCGGCCGACCGGCGAAGCGCTATCGGCTCACTGCGGCGGGTCGGAGCAAACTCGGCCACCGCTACGACGATCTCGCGCTGGCGGCGATGCGTCAGCTCCGCGAGATCGGCGGGCAAGACGCGGTCCGCACCTTCGCCCGGCGGAGGATCGACGCCATCCTGGCCGAGGTCAAGCCGGTCGACGGCAGCGGAGACGCTGATGTCGAGGCAACCGCCGAACAGATCGCGGCCGCGTTGACCAAAGCGGGATACGCCGCCACCACCGCGCGGGTGGCCGGCGGTGTGCAGGGGGTGCAGATCCTGCAGCATCACTGCCCCGTTGCCGACGTCGCCAAGGAGTTCCCCGAGCTGTGTCAAGCCGAGCGTCAGGCAATGGCCGAGGTGCTCGGCACCCACGTGCAGCGGTTGGCAACGATCGCCAACGGCGGCTACGTGTGCACGACCCACGTGCCGCTGACGACGAAAACCACCAACCCCGACCAACACCACTAGCAGCACCGATCAGCCTTCGGCGCACCGAGCGCCGAAGCCACGACGAGCACAAAGGAGCGTCACCATGACCCTCACACCAGAGGCCACCGCCACCGTCTCGCCGGCCGCCACTGAGCAGCTGACTCAAGAAGAGACCATCGCCTCACTGAGCGGCGGGTACGCCTACGGGTGGGCGGACACCGACATCGCGGGTGCCGGCGCGCGGCGGGGACTGTCCGAAGAGGTCGTGCGGGACATTTCGGCCCAGAAGAACGAACCGGAGTGGATGCTGGAGGTGCGGCTGCGGGCCTACCGGACGTTCATGAAGAAACCGGTGCCGAAGTGGGGCGGCGAACTCGGCGACATCGACTTCGACAACGTCAAGTACTACGTCCGGCCCAGCGATAAGCCGGCCCAAACCTGGGAGGACGTCCCCGAGGAGATTCGGGACACCTACGACAAGTTGGGCATCCCGGAGGCCGAGAAGGCGCGCTACATCGGTGGGGTGGCGGCGCAGTACGAGTCCGAGGTCGTCTACCACAAGATCCGCGAGGACCTGGAAGGCCAGGGCGTCATCTTCCTGGGCACCGACCAGGCACTGCAGGAGCACCCGGAGTTGTTCCGCGAGCACTTCGCCACCGTGATCCCGGCCGGGGACAACAAGTTCTCCG